>CAZDHN010000124.1:4006-11927 GCA_964505115.1 uncultured Planctomycetaceae bacterium | reverse complement strand
CATTGTCTTTTTAGGGAACACTAATCCACGCTAATCGACACTAATCTGAAAACAATCAGCGAAGATCAGTGTTCCTTCGACATTCCTTGTTCGATATTCGATATTCGCGTCGATCCAGTGTGCAATTTTTCTAGCATACCGTGTGCAATGCAGTTACGGCTAATTCAACGGTATTGCGTTTAGCCCCGGCGGCCACGCCGGGCCGCCCGGGCAGGAGGATGAATAAATGGCTCTTGGCTTAATCGGATTGATCGTCCTTGCGGTCGTGGGCCTCGTCGTGGTTGGCGGAATTGTGGCCGTCGTCGTGCTGCTTTCCAACCCCAAGTCGCGAACGGCCGGCGTGGCGCTGCTGCTGGCGGGGATAGGCGGCTTCCTCCTGTTGGCATTCGTGGGACTGTTCAGCGTTCGTATGCATTCGTCGCCACGGGTGGCAACACGGCAGGTGGTGAAGATGCCGCACGGGTCGAGAGTCACGGTGAAATCCGTGGCCAACTCGCCGGACCAGAATATCGCCCTGAAGATCAAGACTCAAACCACCGACGACGGCCAAACCAAAATCGAGGTGACCGACGAGGCGGGTTCCAACAAGCTGCTGTCCGCGCTGGCCAAGGCCCTGGCCAAGGCGATTGCCGAGACCAAGCAGAAGCCGGCTGACCCCCTTCCGGCTGGCACTGCACCGATCGAGAAACCCGAGTGGGTTGACGCGCCCCCGGGCCCAGTCGACGGCGTGTATCAGACGACCGTGACCGTCGGCCCCTACACAACCCGGCAGGAATGCGACGACGCCCTGCCCCGGGAGTTGAGCAAGGCCACGACCGACTATGTCGAGACTTATCTGGGGGCGAGGGAGGGCCGTCGGGTGTCGCTATCGCCGGAGTTCTTGCGCGAGCATGTCGTCAAGGCCGAGTGGGAGGAGTCGATCCAGGCCTCGGTGGGGCCAATGATCCAGGTCCACGTGCTGCTGAAGTACGACGGCCTGGTCAATGCCCGGCTGAAGGAAGAGTGGCGTCGGGCGGTTATTTCCACGCGGATTATGTACGCCGGCGCGGGGCTTCTGGCCGTGATGGGCACGCTTCTGGCGCTGTTTACCTTTCTGAAAATCGATCTGATTACCAAAGGAGCCTATCGGGGCCGCTTGAAGTTGGCCGCCTTGGCTGGGATACTAATACTTGTCGTCGGTGCGATTTTATTGACGGCGTAGTCACAATCCCTTTACGAGGCGACCGGCGGAAAATAGCTTGCCAGCCGATTTCGTAGCCGGATTCGCAAGAATTCGGTTCTTCGTATCACGGCTGAATTCTTGCGAATCCAGCTACGGGTAAATTTTTTCCGACCGCTCGCCCAAAGCCAATGTCAGCCCCTAGCCAATCCGATAGCCTGTTGATCAATCGGGTCCGTGCCGGCGAGGCGGAGGCCTGGAACGAGTTGATCGGCCGATTCGAGGGCCGGCTTCTGGCGTTTGTCGAGAGCCGCACCCGCCGCCGCGCGGTGGCCGAAGACGTGGTTCAGGAGACGTTCGTCGGCTTCCTCACCAGTCTGCCCAACTTCGACGCTGGGCGCTCCTTGGAAAGCTACCTCTTCTCGATCGCCGCGCACAAGCTGACCGATCACCTTCGCCGCGAGGGCCGCCGGCCGACCGTGCCGCTTGCTCCCAGCGCTTCGCAAAGCGGCTCCTGGGAACCGCCAGGCAGCGCCCGAATGGCCAGCAGCATCGCCCGAAGCGGCGAACGACGCCACCTGGAAGAGCGGGCCCTGGCCGAGGCTCTGCGAGGGCTTTTGGATGGCTGGCGGAAGCGGGCCGACTGGCGGAAGATTCAGTGCGTTGAGCTACTGTTCGTCCGCGGCTGGCCCAACAAGGAAGTGGCTGCCCAGCTCAACATTTCCGAGCAAGCGGTGGCCAACGGCAAGTTTGATTTTCTGGCTCGACTCCGCACGGCCGTCCGAAAACAGGGGCTGCCCGAAGAAGTATTCCCGGAATTGTACGAAGGGGAAGGATAGGGGCCAGGGGTTAGGGGCCAGGGGCCAGGGACGAGAAGAAGCCTCGACGGACGGTGTTTCGCTCATCCCTCGCCCCTGCCCCTTACACATGGCCCCTTCCCTGAAAACTGGTTAGGCGTATACAATGCTACTCGTCCTTACACTTTGAGTACGAAGGCAAATGAGCGAATCGCCAGGTAACTCGGCTTTGAGCCGGTCGCAACTGGAAGCGTATCTCGACGAGGCCCTGCCGTCGGACGAGATGTCGCGGATCGAGCAGGCGCTGCGCGACGATCCGTCGCTGGTCGACCATTTGGCCGCGATCAACGCCCGGCGCGACGCGGGCGTGCATTCGCTGGGTGAAATCTGGCGGCGTCACCGGCTGAGTTGTCCGACTCGCCAACAATTGGGAAGCTACCTGCTGGGAGCCGTGCCGGAGGCCACGGCCGAATACCTCGATTTCCATGTGGAAGTGGTCGGCTGCCGCTACTGCCGGGCGAATCTGGCCGACCTGAAGAACCGGCAGGCCGAGGAGGTCCAGAGCGTTGAGACTCGGCGCCGCAAGTACTTCCAATCCAGCGCCGGCTACCTTCGCCCCGATTGACCCGGCAAGAAGCAAGCTTTTAACAGAAGTTGCTTCAGATGGCTAAACTATTACGTATTAGGAAACCAGCGCCATGAGGGCCCGCGAAGTCTTGTCTTCCTACTTGCCGGATGGGTGGGTGCGCGGATTGGGTCAACCCTTGGCGGCGGGTGTCGCCGTTGGAATCCTGGTCGCGGCCGCTGCCTGGTACTTCATCCCGATTCGCTCGGCGGCACTGGTCCGGTTGCGGTTCCCCGACGAACAGTGGATGGAGCAACAGGCCGACAGCCCCTACCAAAGCTGGCTGACCAGCCGTAGCGGGCAGTCCGACTCGGTTACCAACGAGTCCGTGCTCACGGCCACTCTCCAACAGCCGGGCGTGCTGCGTCTTCCCAGCGTCGTCGAAGCCGACGATCCGGTCGTTTGGCTGCGGAAGAGTATCCGCGCCGGCTTCGGCCGCGAGCCCGACGTTGTGCAGATTGTCATAAGCGCCGGCGACCCGGACGAGGTGCTGACACTGGCCGAGGCTTTCAAGAAGGCCTACCTGGGTCCTTTCCTCTCGCGGCAACGCGAAAAGCGGCTCCAGCATAAAGAGACGCTGGAGGAACGTCGGCGACAGAATCAAGCGGAAGTGCAAAAGCGGACGCTGCCAGCCGACAAGCCGGAAATTGAGATCGGGCAACCCCTTCAACCTCTGCAACCGCCAGCCGGGGCCGAATCGAAGTTACGCGGACGGGTCGAGTCGCTTCGCACTGAAGTGGCCAAGCTAGGCCGGGAAATCGACGACCTCAAAACCCGACTGGCCGAAGCCGACGCGGTCGAGCCCGCCGACCAAAAGGCGCGCGAGCAGGCCCTGATCAAACGTCACCTGGAAGCCACATTGGCCGAGGACCCGGCGCTTGCACGGGGCAATAGCCTGGCAATCGCCTTGGACGCCGCGCTTTACGAGGAGCGGCTGCGCGCGGTCCGGGCGGATCAGCCCAGCGTGGCCCGCCTGGAGGATCGACTCCGGGCGGTCCGGCAAAGGACGGGCCAACGCCGCGAGCGGATTCTGCCCGAAGTGTCCCTGAAATTGGAGAAACAGATCGCCCGGGGCGACATCCCGGCACTGCCCGTCTCGCTTCGTGTTCGGATCAAACGGCAGCAACAATTGAAGACCTTATTGGAGCAGGAGTTGAAGCTGGCGGCCTCGATGCTCGGCCAACCGCCCACGGCGGAGAACGCATCGGAAGCCCGCGGGCGGGAGCAGGCAGCCAGTCGAACGAAAATTGGCCGGCTGAAAGCGGATACGAGCGAACTGGACCGCGAACTGGCTCACATCGACGTGGAACTGGCCGCGCTGGGGCAAGTGGCCAGCAGGAATCAAGAACAGACTCCGCCCGTCAGCAGCAACGCGGACGATCGCCTCCTTCACCTCGCCCTGGCCGGCCTGGCAGCCTTCCTGGCCACCGCCGCTCTCGTATTCCAGCGGACGAGAAGCGAATGAACGTATCTGTCCATTCATGATGACGAAGTCATCGGCGTAACGCACCAAAGAGGCCTTGGCCCAAGTGGCCGGGACGATCAGATTCAGACGAACAAGCGACATGATGCCTTCCTCCCGTGCTACTTGGCGGCTTCGGATATATTCTCCCTACTGGGGAAATGCGACGACCTCGCAGGGTGCCACTGCTGGCTTGTCCAGCAGTGTCCTAGCGGCCATTCCACTTTGCACTGCTGGACAAGCCAGCAGTGGCACCCAAGCGGCAGCACCGGTTTGGTTGGCGGTCCTGCCGCCTTATGGCAACACGACGACCTCTCCGCCGCGGCGGGTGGTGAGATCGACGAAGAGTTGGTGGTTGATGCTGTAGGCGAAGAAGTGCACGCTGGCGTCGGCCATGAGGAAATGGCTGCCGCCGGGGTGATAGCTCCAGGGGTGGAAACGGTGCACGGTGTTTTCGGCATCGCCCATGGTGTGTCCGTTCTCGGCCGAGAGCAGGAAATCGCCGTCACCCGTGAAGACTTTGGTCCCGTCGGGTTCTGTTACCGAAGCGCCGGCCCCGCAAGCCCACCAACCGCACGCCAAGTCGGTTACGGCGCCCCGCTCGCAACAGGCAATGGTGTTGGACGTGCCGTCCTTGATTTCGGCGATCATTGTCGCGCTGTTTCGGTAGAGCACGCCGTCGGTGGCGCTCCTTTCGCTACCGATCATCCCGTAGTAGTTCCCACCGGCGAAGAAACCCAGCGCGTCGCTGTACTCGCAGATATCTCCCGCCTTGGGATCCGAGGGGCAGTTCACCACGGCCAGGACCCGGGCGGGGACGCCCTTTTTGTCGGGAAAGGCGGAGTTGGTGTTCCAGCAACCGACGGTGCCGAAATCGGCCAGGTCGTAAAGTGCGGTCTGCTCCATGTAGGGGAGCATCATCGTCAGATAGCTCCAGTAAGTCCCATTGATCAGGCCCGATGGAAAAGCGCCTTTGGCCTCGTGGTAGCCGTGCATTGCCACGCCCAGTTGGCGCATGTTGTTCTTGCATTGCAGCGCTCGGGCTGCCTCGCGAGCCGCTTGAACGGCCGGCAGCAACAGGGCGATGAGGATGCCGATAATGGTGATCACGACCAGAAGCTCGACGAGCGTAAAAGCGAACCGCCGGGCCTGGGACATGACTTCGCTCGCCACGGGAATCTGACAGTGAAAAGACGCCCGCATTATGCCGCGCGACGGCCTGGGGTGCAAGAGATCAGGAGGCGGGTGATGAAGAACTTTGGCCTTCTTGTTGGACATTCGATATTCGGTTACGAAATCGGGAGGCCGTTCTTCCCTCGCCCGCAAGCGTCCAATTGACCCGACAGTGGCACCCCGCGTGAAGACCCGCCCTTGCCCAATACCACGGTCAATCACTTCTCGGGCGTGGCTTTTGTGACGCCAAGCCCTTCGGTAACTTCGACCATGATCCATCCGCCTTGCGTTCCCACTTCCACCGAGCACCACTTGGCCAGGTCGATACCCAGCGGACCCTTGCCGGCCGGCTTGTCGGTATCGGAGTTTTTCGCCCCGCGTTCGGCGTATAGTTGGCGAACGGTTTGCAGTGTTTTGGCCGGATTCTTGGCGAGCGCTATCAGATTGAGCCCGACCTGAACGGCCAGATTCGGAGTCTCGGAAAAGGCCGGCAGCCGGCCGGGGTTGCCCGACGCGGCAAGGAAGGAAACGTGCAGCCCGTCCTTGGTCGTTCTCAGCCGCATGGGCAGAGTATCGTGGTTGGCGATTTGCTGGCCGAGCAGCCGCTCCAGTTTGAGGTCGCGATTGAGTTTGTCGAGATGCTTCTGGACGGCTGCGTCGAATTGCCGGGAGACGTGCTTGATCGTCCGCCGCGAGGTGATCCGGCGGGATTCCTCATACGCCTCCCGGACCCGACGCTTGGCCACTCTGGTCACCAGGCGGCCGCGAATGCCCGGCGCGGTCGAGGAAACGTCGTTGATCGTCAGATCGGTGTCGGCCGTCACCTTGGCCGGCGAGGTCGAGAAGCTGTTGCCATCGAAGACAATCGGCTTGACGGCCTTGTACTTGGTCACCGCGTGAGAGCCAATCTGGGCCGGGCCGTGGGTCCCGATCGTGTCGGATACCGACTCGCCGGTCAGGCTCAACTCGAAGGCCGCCTTGGTCGGATTCGGCGTCAGCTTGATCTGAACCGTGCCCGTCGTGTGACAGGTCCCGCGAACCTGGGCGCCCAACACCTCCTCTTCGATTTTCGACTTCTCGTCAACCTTGACCGCCGCGATCGGTTCAATCGCAACCCGCGAAACGCAAATCGCCGCCAGGACCGGCACGGTTCCGTTATTCGACTGCCAGAAGCTCCAGGAAAGCAACCCCGCACCGACCGCAAAGGCAAGGACGATAACGATGATTGCCCGAGTGGAGGGAACGCGGTATCTCATGGTCTTGCCTCTGGACGATTAGGGCGGCGCGGCGGGGGAGAGCGTGGCAGCTTCTAAAGTCTACTTCACTGCAAGCGTTCAGGGCGGAACTCGCGTGGATGCCTTTCCCCCATTGGAGGGCGCAGCCCGCGGATGCTTGACACCTGATGGCGGATTGGCTAGCTTCAGTCGTGAAGTCTCCCCTCTCCCTTTGGGAGAGGGGACCTAATGCAAACCACTGCCCACACAAGGAGCCCAACGCCGAGCCGAGCGACCAATCGGCGTCGTTTCTTGAAGAACAGCGCGTTTGCCGACATTGGTTTCCGGATGGTCGGCACGGGTAGCGTGGCCGAGAACAAGTCGCCCAACGAGCGGCTGAATATCGGCTCGATCGGCGTGGCCGGCCGCGGCGGTGGCGACATGATGGCCGTCTCCAGCGAGAACATCGTGGCCTTGTGCGATGCTGACCAACGGAAGCTGGGCGGGGCCGCCAAACGGTTCCCCAAGGCCGCCAACTGCCCCGAGGCTGGAAGCTAATTGGCTGAGCGGCTGCCGCCCGGCGTTGTACTCGTCCGTTCCGACGCCAGCCGGGCGGAGAGGGTTTGCCAGGCGGCCATCGAGCGGCGGAGGTTGTCGCGGGCGTCGCCCCGGATGCCGCAGCACTGCAACCCGATCGGGCCCTTGTAGCCCGACGCGATGAACGGCTTCAGGAACGAGTAGACATCGTAACCGCCCCGGTCGAGCGTTTCCATCGAACCTTCCGGCGACGTGCCGTTGATGGTCACCAGGAACAGGTGACGCTTGGTGGCGGCAACCAGCCGGTCGAGGTCCCGCCCGCGGTCGGCTTTTAGCCAGTGATACAGATTGAAGCAGATGCCCAAGTTGGCACGGTCCGCCTTCCTGGCGATTCGCAGGGCGTCCTCCACCCGCTCGCACCACTGGTTCGCGTGCGGATAGATGGCCACGCGCAGGCCGAATTGCCGGGCGTAGTCGGCCAACTCGCGTGCCGCCGCCACTGCCAGAGCGTCGCCCTCGGGCGAGGAGTACTTGTACTTCCGGCTGGAGAAGCCGATGACCACGAGCGTACCGTGCCCCTTGAGCTCGCGGATCATATCCTTAAGCGCCGGCTTGTACTTCGCGTCCGGGTCGACCGAGATGTTGTACGCTCCCCGCAGCGCGGCCGTCTCGACTCGCAGCCCCTTCGCCTCCATGATCCCAAGCACCTCGGGCAGCCCTTCCATCGTGCCCAGGTACTGGTAGCCCTGGTATCCCAGCTTCTTGAGCAGATCGGCCTGGACCTCGTGCGAAGCGACCGTCGGGTCGTACCAGTCGAAATTCATGGCAAAGAACCGGTTCGGCAGTTGCGGGCCGGCCGCCTTCTTCTTGTCCGGCTGGATGTTCCGCGTATCGCCCGGCACGGTTTGGGCCAACACCGTTTGGGCCGATACCGTTTGGGCCGACACGGTTTGG
>CAZDHN010000124.1:0-3906 GCA_964505115.1 uncultured Planctomycetaceae bacterium | reverse complement strand
GTTTGGGCCGACACGGTTTGGTCCGACACCGCGGCAAGAATCGAGATCAGCAGAACCGTGGCAACGGCCACGCCCGAAAGACGCATTGTTGTGTACATCGTGCCAGCCGCTTTCTGAATACAATCCGATCGTGGTTTCGTCAACTCCATCAGAATACCGAACCGCGGCGCGGAAGGCAAATCGGCTCTGCCCAACGATTCACGGTCTGCCCGAAGTAGCCATCGCTTCATAATCCCCGTGGCAACACTGCCGGAGCCAGTGCGAGTCGCACATGACTGTAGCGTACGTGGCGTTGTATATTTCAGCGACAACCACGGAATGACCGCTACAGAGATCTGCCACTCGCTCTAGATCGTCATCTTGCGGCAATAGAGTCCTTCGGCGAAGCGAGTGGGCGAGTTGCATTCCAGGCCGCGGATGCGGAGGAGCGATAGGAAGATGTCTTCGCCGAACCAGGGCTTGGAGTGTTGTGACTGGTAGGCTTCGACGATCGACTCGACCTTCCGGCGGCAGGTCGATTCTTCCAGCGGCACGAAGAAGTTCGGCCTGCCCAGGTCGCCCTCGTACTTGGGAATGTCGTACTCGAGGATCAGGTTGTCGCGAAAGGCGTTCCAGGTGAGTTCGGCCGTCAGGCGGTGGTCCTGGTGCATGTCCTCGCGGCGATGAGTGAAGATCAGATCGGGCGCAATGTCGCGGCTCAACTCATGGACGAACGACTTTATCGGGCCGCCCTCGTAAGGGAAATAGCTGTCGCGGAAACCCTTGACGATAACGTTCCGCTTCCGCGCGTCGCGTAGAAAGAGCTCGGCGCCGCGGCGTGCTTCCTCGGCGCGGCGGTCTTGGGCGCCCAGCACAACCCAGTGCACGTCGATGTCGGGCCGCTCGGCCAGCAGCCGCAATATCGTGCCGCCGCAGCCAATCTCGATGTCGTCGGCGTGCGCGCCGAGACAGAGAATGCTGCGTACCCGCTCCAGTTGTATGTTAAGCATATCGGTCTTCTCGACTGAATGGTCAGCTAGGCGTTCCGGCGTCGTGGGTAGCGCCGCCGTTGGCACCCCAGGGGCGGCAGTGGTTTCCATTTCCGTTGGCGTTCGCGGCGAGAACACCCGGCGCGCGGCGCGCGGATTGTCCGGACGGTCGATCCCAAACCGCCCAGGGCGTCTCGCCCCGGGTGACCATTTCGTCGAGCGATTGTTTCTCCTTGTACGTGTCCATGCAACTCCAGAAGCCCTCATACTTCAGCGTGGCAAGCTTCTGCTTGGCGATAAGCCGGTCGAAAGGCCCGTTGACCAGATCGTCACCCGGCTTCATGGCGTTGAAGATTTCGGGCGTCATCACGAAGAAGCCGCCGTTTATCCATATCGGGGAGCGTGTAATGGGCGATACGCGACTAACCATGCCGTCGCCGGCGGCCTCGACGGCGTGGAAGGTGTGGGGCGGGCGCACGGAGAGAAACGCCGCGACGGCTTTCTTCCGCTGCCTCAGGTCGATCAGGTCGGGCAGGCGCAGGTCGCTTAGGCCGTCGGTGTAGTTGGCCAGGAAGACGTCTTCGCCTTCGAGGTAAGGCCGCACCGCCTGGAGCCGCTGACCGATGTTAGCCGACGTGCCCGTATCGACCAACGTAATGTTCCAGTCCTGAATATCGCTTTGAAGCAGTTTGACGCGTTGTCCGCCCTCCGAGATCACGAAGTCGTTCGACATGCACTCGTTGTAATTCAGGAAGTAGCGCTTGATCTCGTCCGCCTTGTATCCCAGACAGAGTATAAAATCCTTGTGCCCGTAATGGGCGTAATACTTCATCACGTGCCAGAGGATCGGCTGGTATCCGATGTTGACCATCGGCTTGGGCGTGGAATCGGCGTGCTCCCGGATCCGCATTCCGAATCCGCCGCAGAATAGCACTACTTTCATGGGTGTACCTCAAAGGGTGGTTAGGGGCCAGGGGTTAGGATTTCGGCGTCATGGTGCTCTGGAGATACTGGCCCCTGGCCCCTGGCCCCTGACCCCTGACCCCTGGCCCCTATTTCTTTCCTCAGCACACCGTCAGTTGGGGAATCGGAATCACGAACTGTGCGCCCCACTGGCGAACGTACTGGAGTTGCTCGATAATTTCGTCTTTCAAGTTCCACGGCAAAATCAGCACGTAATCCGGCCGGGTCTCGGCAATCTTCTCGGGAGCGAAGACCGGAATGTGCGTGCCGGGCAGGAACTTGTTGTGCTTATACGGATTGCGGTCGACCACGTAGTCGATGAAGTCCTGTCGGATGCCGCAGTAGTTCAGCAGCGTGTTGCCCTTGCCCGGCGCTCCGTAGCCGGCGACCGTCTTGCCCTCGCGCTTAGCCCGAATGAGGAACTCCAGCAGGCCGCGCTTGGTTTCGGCCACCTTCTCGGCAAAGGCGCTGTACGTTTCCAGCCGATCGTAACCGGCCTCCAGCTCGCGCTGCCGCAACCGGGCAACGGCCGGCCGGACCGGCTTGGTCTGGTCCTCCGCGTGCCGGGCGTAGATCCGCAACGAGCCTCCGTGGGTGGGCAACTCTTCCACGTCGAAGAGCGTCAGCCCGTGGTGTGAGAAGACTTGCTCGACCGCGATCAACGAGAAGTAGCAATAGTGTTCCTGATAAATTGTGTCGAATTGGTTGCCCTCGATCAGCCGCATCAGGTGCGGGAACTCCATCGTCAGCACGCCGTCGTCCTTCAGCACGAGTTTCATGCCGGCAACGAAGTCGTTCAGATCGGGCACGTGGGCCAATACGTTGTTGCCCAGCAACAGGTCGGCCCGCTTGCCGTCAGCAACCAGCTCCTTGGCCGTCTCGACGCCGAAGAACCTAACCCGGGTGGGCACGCCCCGGTTGATCGCCACCTCGGCCACGTTGTCGGCCGGCTCGATACCCAGGCAGGGAATGCCCTTGGAAACCATGTTCTTCAGCAGATAGCCGTCGTTGCTGGCCAATTCAACGACCTGGCTGTTTTCGTCAAGTGCCAGCCGTTGGACGATCATGTCGACGTACCGCCTGGCGTGGGCCAGCCACGAGTCGGAGTACGATGAAAAATAGGCGTACTCGCCGCCGAAGATCCGCTCGCCGCTGACGTACTCCTCGACCTGCACGAGAAAGCACTTCTCGCAGACTACCGCGTGGAGCGGGTAGAACGGTTCCGCTTCCTTGAGTTGATCGTGGGTCAGGAAGCTCTCGCACAGTGGCGACGTGCCCAGGTCGACGACCGAATGCTTAAGAGGCGTGCCGCAAAATCGGCATCCGCCCTTGACCGGAGCGCTGCTGCTCTGGGAACCCACCGTGGCAATCGCCGGGGCGTCGCCGCTTGGATCGGAATGTTGGCTCAAGTCACTTTGCAGCATGGTGGTAACCTTTCTAACTGTCATTTCGCGAGCTCACCTCACCCGCTGGATGGCGAAGCATGTAAACATGGTGTTGTAGCACTAAGATTCTCTTGTGCGGCAGTCTTCTCGCACGGCGCGAGCAGGTCGTGCCGTATGAGCAATTCGGCCGCCTCGCGAATGACCGCAAAGCCAAGGCTGGCGCGCTCGGCGATTTCCAGCAGCGTGCGCGAGCCGTCGGCGAAGTTCAAAACCCAGAGCACGGCCTGCTGCAATACCGCCCCGTCTTGTCTGGAGGCGGATAGTTCGTAGAGTCCTCGCCGTCCGAGTTGCGGCTCGCCCTTGGGGCTGAGGTTTCGGTAGACGCGGTTGTTTTCCAGAAGCTCGATCACCGAGAGGCACTTTGACCAGGAATCGGCCAGCGACGCCGGCTTGACCAGATCGAGGTCATCGGCCGAAGTGTGGTACTGCGGAAAATGGCCGTTGGCGGACCGCATCAGGCAGCCCATCGGCAGATCGAAGCCGGGCGAGCAGAACTGCCGCTGGTCGTAGCCGAACGGCGTGAAGTCGAC
>CAZDHN010000123.1:0-11947 GCA_964505115.1 uncultured Planctomycetaceae bacterium | reverse complement strand
AGCCACGGCTGGACTTCCGTCCTCGCAGTAGATGGCTGGTGAGAAATGCGGGTTAAGCTGCCCACCAATCGCCAGCTTCCGCTGGCGGCTATTTCCAGCAAGCGGCCGCGTTCCATTGCCATGGGCCACTTTTCGGCAATCGCACTACCCACCAGAAAGACGCGTGGCCCCATCTCGCGCGCATTCCATGGTAACGGACTATGAAGCCCGTATCCATTATATTTCCTCTAAGCAGGGTGGGAATGGCGTACCACCCACGGCCGGGTGAGTTCGTTAAAGTTAGGGAAATCGCGCGCTCTAGGCAGGATAGCACTTGATTTTCGAGTAGCCGCCTATTCTAATTGTTTCAAGTGGGTAGGTGTTGCTTGTTTGACAGAATTTGCCAATTCGGATATCTAGGAACGTATAGGGACTCATTTGCCTGGGCCAGCAAACCCGGTAAATCAGTGAATAGAGGAGATCGTCGATGGGGATCTGGAACGCGCTGCGCCGTTTCCGCGGCGGACGGGAAGAGGTACGCCCTTTTCAGTCTACAACTAAGCGAAACAACATCAGCCCGAGGTCGTTGAAAAGCCGCGATCTTCGACTCGAACAGTTCGAAGATCGAGTCTTGCTGAGCATCACTCCAATGGGCGCCGATCAAAGCGTCCTTTGGAACCACATGCTCACCAACGAAATCTCGCGGGTTGGCAACCTGGATCAGTACGGCGAGGACCTGCTCGCTGTCACCGACCAATGGGCGGTCGGTATCGGCGCCGGCATGAATCCCAACGACGTGGCCGCCGTGCTCGGCGCCGACTCGTTGGCTCCAATGCCCGCCTTGGATAACGCCTACGTCTGGGAGTTCGCCACCGACGTGAGTTGGCAAGAGGCTTCCGAACTGCTGGCCTCGACCGACGACGTCGAGTACTTCTATCCGCTGGTCTCCCGGCAGTACACTACGTTGTTCGTCCCCGACGACACGCTGTTCGACGAGCAGTGGCATCTGAACAACACGGGCCAGAACGGCGGAACGGCGGGCGTCGACGCCAATCTGGTTGCCGCGTGGGACTTCGCCACCGGAGCGGGCGTGGTCATTGGTATCGTGGATGACGGTGTTCAGTACGATCATCCCGACCTCGTCGACCACTATCGAAGCGACCTGAGTTGGGATTACCGGGACGACGATCCCTTGCCGATGCCCGAGCCGTCGCCCGATCCGACCATTTTCCTGGAACAGGATCACGGCACGGCCGTGTCGGGCGTGGCGGCCGGCGTGGGCAACAACGGGCTGGGCATAACCGGTTCGGGGTTGGACGCCGAGTTTGCCGCTTTTCGCATGGATTTCGATTACGGTTGGACCGACGCGACGGAAGCCGCCGCGCTGAGCCACTCGAACCAACAGATTGACATCTACAACAACAGTTGGGGCCCGGGCTGGTATCTCGATGGTCCGGGACCTGCCTCCGAGGCCGCCATTTATGACAGCGTTCAAAATGGGCGTGGCGGTTTGGGGAATATCTATGTCTTCGCGGCCGGCAATGGCCGCTGGTATGACGACAATGTCAACTACAACGGATACGCCAATTCCCGATACACGATCGCCGTGGCGGCAATCGATCACAACGGGCAGTACTCGTCGTATTCCACGCCGGGAGCCTCGCTTCTGGTCTCGGCCTACTCCAACAGCATCTACTCGGGAATTACCACCACCGACCGGACCGACGAAGACGGCTACAACGAAACCGGCACGGGCGAAACCTACATAGACGGTACGCCAACACCAGACCCCCTGCCCGACGTCGACTACACCTCGACGTTTGGCGGCACGTCTTCGGCCTCGCCCTTGGTTTCGGGCGTGATCTCGCTGATGCTCGAAGCGAATCCGGACCTTACCTATCGCGATGTGCAGCACATCCTGGTTGAAACGGCCGAGATGAACGATTCGTCCAGCAGCGGCTGGGCCATCAACAGCGCGGGCTATCATGTCAGCCACGATTACGGTTTCGGCGCTATCGACGCGGCGGCGGCCGTCGACATGGCGATCAACTGGGAGAACGTGGAGGCGGAGATTCCGCTTACCAGCGGCCCGAGGACCGTTAACCGGGCGGTCCCCGACGATGACCTGACCGGCATTACCGAGTCGATCACGTTGGGCCCCGACGTCAACAACATCGAGTGGGTCGAGGTCGTGTTCGACGCCGATCACGCCTACCCGGGCGAGTTCGAGGTCGTGCTGACCTCGCCCGAGGGGACGGAATCGATTCTGGCCAACTCCGACTGGGCCTCTGGCTTCAATCCGTTGGGCTACGAAAACTGGACGTTCACCACGGCCCGGCACTGGGGCGAAAGCGCCGAAGGCGAGTGGACGCTGCAAGTGCGCGACCTGGTCACGCTCGACGCGGGCACGGTGAACTCCTGGCAGCTTAACGTCTACGGCACGAACGAGCCGGAGATTCCGCCGCAGTTGGTCGCCGTGATTCCCAACGAGGGTGACATTATCCAGCACGGCGACGTCTTGAACATCAGCCCCCGCGAACTGACCTTGCGGTTCCAGGAGGGTCAGGAGATCGACCCGAACACGCTGAACGCGATCAGTCTGGTCCGCTCCGGCGGCGACGGCGATTTCGGCGACGGCGACGAAGTGGTTTACGGCAGCCGTTACGACGCCGACGTGCAGTTCGGTTGGATCGGCATCGGCGAGCAGCCCTACGAGGTGATTGTCCGCTTTGCCGAGACGCTTCCCGACGATCTTTATCAACTGGTAATCGACGGCACGAGCGCCACGCCGCTGATGAACATCGAGGGAGTCATCTTCCAGGACGGTCTCTTCCCGGACGGGCCGCGCGACTACGTGGGCGAGTTCGAGTTGGACCTGGGCGCACAGATCGTGGCCGTCGTTCCGCAGCCGGTTACGCGCGACGTCGGCGGCGGCTTGCAGCAGGACCGTAGCGGCATCGAGGTCTATTTCAACGACGACGACTTGAGCGATGCCTCGGCCGAAAATACCGCTTTCTACCAACTGATCGTCGACACGGGCGTCGGCGAGACGGTCTACAATCCGCACGAGGTCGTTTACGACAAGACGACCGACATGGCCCTGTTGCGCTTCGACACCGACGGCGACAGCGACGTCGACGCCGACGACGATCTGGCCAACTGGCACGTCGGCACGTTCCGGCTGCGCATCGGCAACGAGTACCAGCCGATCAACACTCTCGACGTGGGCTCCTTGGGCGACGCGGGCGACAGTTTCGCCTCCGGCCAGTTGATCGAGAATCTGCAGGCCACCTTCGGCGACGGCTCGGCCGCCCAGAGCCTGATCCTTTCGGCCGCGATCAGTCCGCAGCCTTACATGATGGTATGGCCGGGTGGAATCGACGAACCGGGTCACCGCGACCTGCCACCCTATTACGGCATCGAGTCGCACTACATGGGCGGCGCCGACACCGTCGGCGGCGTGCCGACCTTCCAGTACAACTTCCGCGACATCTACGGCGCCTCTCCCGACAGCGGCACGGATCTGCACAACATGATTACCCCGGAGCAGGAAGACCGCGCCCGGGAAATCTTCGCGCTTTACAGCGAGTATCTGGGGGTTCAGTTCGAAGAGACGGCCTCCAGCGGATGGACGATTGTAACTGGCGACATTCGAGTGTTGATGCCGCTGGCTCCGACCGGTCCCGGCGGCGTGGGCGGCATTGCCGGGATGGGTCTGGCGATCATGGACATGGCCGAGAACTGGGGCACCAGCCAGTTCGGCGGCAGTTGGACCCAGGTCGCCATGCACGAGATCGGCCACTTGCTGGGATTGGGCCACACCTACGACCTGCCGCCCTTGACGATCATGGGCAGCGAAGGCGAAATCAGCGACGCCGGCGCCGAGCCGATCTTCCCCGGCGATAACGACATCGTTCACGGCCAGTACATGTTTCGGCCGGACAGCAACGACATCGATCTTTACGAGTTTACGCTCGACACCGAGGGACTCTTCAGCGCCGAGACGATCGCCGAGCGGCAGGCCGACTCCAGCCTGTTGGATAGCGTGCTGACCATCTTCGACGCCAATGGCGAGGTCGTCGCCCGAAACGACGACTACTACAGCGAAGATTCGTACATCGAACTCACCTTGGGCGCGGGGACGTATTACGTCGCCGTCACCAGCACGGGCAACGACGCTTTCGACCCGAACATCGTCGACAGCGGCATCGGCGGCACCAGCGAGGGCGCCTACGACCTGCGTTTGAACTTTACGCCCGACATGAACGACCACATGGTCGATATCGACACCGCGCCCACTCAACTCGACGGCGACGCCGACGGCCGGCCGGGCGGCGTGTACAACTTCTGGTTCAACACGCAGACGGCGGCTAACACCATTTTCGTCGACAAGTACGAGGTGGACAAGACGGCGGCCTCGGGCGGAAGCGGCACGATCGCCGATCCGCACACGTCAATCGCCGACGCCCTGGCGGTCGCCAACCCGGGCGACATCGTGCGGATCGTCGGCAACGAGTTCGACAACGACGACCCGGCCGACGAGACCACCCTGACGGACAACATAGCCTACGAGATCGGCAAGTCGCTGTCCGGCGTGCCGTTGTACGACGGCACCAGGATGGAGATCCCCCAGGGGGTCACCGTGATGATCGACGCCGGCGCCGTCTTCAAGATGCACGCGGCAAATATCGACGCGGGCAGCGTCTCGCAGGGAATCGACCACAGCATGGGCGCGCTGCAAGTGTTGGGTACGCCCGAGCATCCAGTCTATTTCACCTCGTATAACGACCAGTCGATCGGCGACGACGACACCGAGCCGCTGAGCACGACTCCCGAGTCGGGTGATTGGGGCGGGTTGGTGTTCCGCAACGATTTGGATTACGACGCCGGCCGCCCAGTGGCCGAGAGCGACGGCGAGTTCCTCAACTACGTCAACCACGCCGACATCCGCTACGGCGGCGGCCAGGTAAACGTCCATTCGGACCTCAGCGCCTACGCGCCGATCCACATGATCGAGGCCCGGCCGACGGTCTCCTTCAACACGATCACCGAAAGCGCCGACGCCGCCATGTCGGCCGATCCGAACAGCTTCGCCGACACGAAGTTCCAGGACAACAGCTACACGGCCGACTACGACCGCGTGGGTCCCGACCTGCACGGCAACCACATCGTCGACAACAGCATCAACGGCATTTTCGTGCGGATCCGCACCGACGCCGGCAAGCCGATCGACGAGTTGGAGGTAACCGCCCGATTCGACGATCTGGACATTGTCCACGTCATATCGGAGACCCTGGTTCTGGCCGGCACGCCGGCTGGATCGCTTAACGGCCTTGCGCGGATCGACGCCCGGCTGGCGATTGATCCGGGCCTGTTCCTGAAGATGGACGGCTCGCGGATCGAGGTCGAGTTTGGCGCCCAGTTGATCGCCGAAGGCACCAGCGAATACCCGATCATCTTCACCTCGCTGATGGACAACCGTTACGGGGCGGGTGGCACGTTCAATACCAGCAAGGCACAAGGTGGCAACACCCCGTCGGCCGGCGATTGGGCCGGCTTGTACTTCAGCCCAACCTCCCGGGGAAGCATCGATCACGCCCTGATCGCTCATGCGGGTGGTGAAACGTCGATCGAGGGCGACTTCGACCGATTCGCCCCGATCGAGATTCGCCAGGCCGAGGTGCGAATTGCCAACAGCACGATCGAAGACAACGCGGCGGGCACGTCGGGCGACCGGAACGGGCGCGGCGGCATCCGGCCGGCGGCCATCTTCGTGCGCGGCGCGCAGCCGATCATCATCAACAACATCCTCCGCGACAACGCCTCGTCGGTAATCAACATCGACGCCAATTCGCTCAAGTCGACGCAGACTCCCGACTGGGGACGCAGCACGGGCATCGTCGACACCTTCAGCGAGGTATCCAACAACCGCGGCCCGCTGGTGCGCGGCAACATGTTGGACAACAACGGCGTCAACGGCATGGTGGTTCGCGGCGCGGTGCTGACCACGGAGACGATTTGGGACGATACCGACATTGTCCACGTGCTGTACGACGAAATCGTCGTTCCCAACCATCACACCTTTAACGGTCTGCGTCTGCAAAGCAGTGCCAGCGAGAGTCTGGTAGTGAAGCTCTCCGGCAACGACGCCGGTTTCACGGCGATGGGAACGGTCCAGGAGATCGACGACCGCATCGGCGGCACGGTGCAGGTCCTCGGCATGCCCGGCCACCCGGTGGTGCTCACTTCGCTGGCCGACGATACGGTGGGTGCCGGTTTGGATCCTTACGGCGATCCGCAGACCGACACCGACAACTTCGAGGGCACGCCGCTGCCCGGCGAGTGGCGGAGCGTCAAGCTGGAGAAATACAGCAACGACCGCAACGTGGCGATTGTAAACGAGTTGGAGTATGCCCAGGGTCTGGAAGAAGACGCCAACAGCACGCCCGACAGTGCCGAGGTGATCGGCGAGTTGGCCGGTAGCGAGATGGGTGGCGACGACAACCTGCGTCTGGGCTTCGTGGTAAACGGCTTCATCCGCTCCGACGATCCCAGCGACGCCGACGTTTACAGCTTCAGGGCGCCGGCGGGAACGGAAATCTGGCTGGACATCGACCGCAGCACCCACGCCCTGGACACGATCATCGAATTGATCAATGCCGAGGGCACGGTAATCGCTTCGTCGGACAACTCGGTCGACGAGGCCGATCCCGGCCTCACCGGCTTGGCCCTGAATATGAACCGCGACGTTTGGGAGACCACCGACTACTACTCGACCAACCAGCGCGACCCGGGCTTCCGCGTCGTCTTGCCCGGCCCGACCGATCAGGTTCAAACTTACTTCGTGCGAATCCGCGGCGTGGGCGGCACGACCACGGGCGCCTACCAGTTGCAGCTCCGGCTGCGGCAGCTTCAGGAGTTCGCCGGCTCGACCGTCCGCTATGCCGACATTCGCTACGCGACCAACGGCGTCGAGGTTCTTGGGCTGCCGACCCATTCGCCGTTGCTGGGTGAAACGACCGAGGCGGGCGCCAACCAGACCATGTCGCAGGCCCAAATGTTGGGTAACCTGCTGAAGTCGGACCGGAACGCGCTGAGCACTGGCGGCTTCCTTTCCAGCGATAGCGACGTCGATTGGTACGAATTCGGGGTCGAGATCGGCGGCATCCAGTCGATCCCCGGCGTGAACGACTTCGGCATGGCCTGGCCGGCCATCTTCGACATCGACTACGCCGACGGCATGGCCCGACCCGACACGTACATCTACGTCTTCGATTCCAGCGGCGAGTTGATTCTCGTCAGTAACGACGCCAATATCGTCGACGATCAACCGAGTCCGCTGGAAGGGTCCGACTTGGAAGACCTGCTGGGCGGCTCGTTCGGCACCTTGGATGCCTACATCGGGGCGGCCTACCTGCTGGAGGGCGCGGGCAATTACTACGTGGCCGTCTCCAACAAGGCCATGATGCCCGAGGCACTGATCGACCAGCCGCTCTTGCGGCGGGAGCCGGTCAATTCGATCACGCGAATCGCCGAGGACCACATCGGCGAGACCGATCTTTCGCAGATCGTGGGCTCGGTCACCGCGCCGTTGTTCCCCGACATGAACCTGCACGCCGATCCGTTCGGCCTGGGTGACGTGGTGCTATTCGTCAACACGGGTGAAGACCTCTACACGATGGACCCCTTCACCGGGGCCTTCGAGACCGACGTGACGGACGACGAGTTCTGGAACGACTATCTCCCCAACACGCAGTCGAACGCGTATGTCAGCTACGGCGACATCGCCATGCGGAGCGACGGCAAGTTGTTCTCCTTCACTCGCGAGGGAACGCAGCCCGACATCAACCAGAACGACACTGCCGGCCAGTACCGCCAGTTCAACACGGGTGACGCCCGAATCCTTGAGCACGACCAAAGCAACGGCATCATCACCTACCAACAAGCGGGTACCTCGCTGGTCGAGCAAACGGGCACGGGCATGGAGTTCGAGGCACTCGCCCACGAAGAGACCGGGTATGATCCTTACGACCATAACCGACGGAACCTCTACGCGGTGGGTAATCGCGAGGCCGGCAACGGCGTGCAGTACACCTCGAACCTTTTGTACCTGTTCGATTCCGCCGGCAACGCGGTCAACCGGCCGGAGGCCACCGACGTGCCCCGGCTTACCAGCAACATCGTCCCGCAGGCCCGGCTAGTGACCGGCGTGTCGATCATTGCCCCCAACGCCACCGACACGGTCTATCCCTTCCCGCTGGGCAACGACCTGCTCGACTCGAACCAGTTCGTGATCCAGGACAACAACGGAGCGGAACTGACCTTCGAGTTCGATTGTGGTCCCGACGTCCGCATGGACGCCGTCGGTCCGCAGATGGTTCGCGACGGGGACACCTTCATGCTCAACGACGGTAGCGGCCGGAAGACCTTCGAGTTCGACAGCGGGCCGGTGCTGATTATTGCCGGCGCCGCGCCGCTGTTTTTCGACAGCGACACTTTCACCATCCAGAGCACGCAATTGGATGCGTTCGGACAGAGCGAGACGCGTAACTTCGAATTCAACAATACGACCGACGATCCACAGACTCCCGTTACCGGCAATAACGTGGAAATATCGATGGACGGCAGCGAGAGCACGCTGGCCGCCATGGATGCGGTGGTCGACGCCATCAACGCCGAAGGCTTCGGTGTAATCGCCACCGGTTACATCGACGGAAACGGCGAGGCGCGGATTTCGCTCTCCGGCGACATCCACGTCGAATGCGCCGTTCCGCTCGGCAGTCAGATCACGGTCGACCCGACCACCGATTACGGCGTAGCGCCGGGTAACTTCCCCATCGGCTTCGAGGAGACGCAAACCGAGGCCAGCTTCGCGGCCAACATCGTCACGCAGGTCGAGGCGGAGTTGTTCAGCATAAATGCCAGCTACGCGCACCGCACCGGCGAGCCCGGCACCGGCACGGTCGGCGATCGCCTGACCTTCCACGGGGCGACCGAATACGACTTCAGCAACACGCCTTCCTTCGACGTGATGGGCCTGGATGGGATCCAGTTCAGAATGGACGCCAGCGGCGCCCAAGCGGTTCGCGACGGGCAGGTATTCATACTCGACGACGGTTTTAGGCAGGAAACCTTCGAGTTCGACAGCGGCCTGGTACTCACCGTCCGCGACGATACCACCCTGCCGCTGGGCGACAGCGTGCTTGTCGACGGCGAATCGTTCTTCATCCGAAGTACGCAAACCTATGCTGGTGCCGGCGGCGCCAACATGACTGCCACCTTCGAGTTCGACAGCGGCGGCGGCGTCTCGGGCGGAAACGTGCGGATAGCCTTCACGGGCAACGAAACCACCCAAGAGGCGCTCGACCTGATCTCGGCGGCGATCAGCGACCTGAGGTTGTACGACCCGGTCCTGGACACTAATGTCAGCTTCGGCGTCAACGCCTCGGGTTTCGTCGATCCGGTCAGCGGCCAGGGACGGCTCTCGCTGAGTGGTGACAACAACGTAACCGTCGGCGTCGGCATCAACAGCATCGCAATCGACCCGACGACGAACTACGGCTTGCAGACGGCCGGCAACATTATCGTTCCCTTCGAGGAGACCCAGAGCGACGCCGCCTTCGGCTCCAGCATCGTTGGCGCAGTGCAGACGGAGTTGCCGAGAATTCAGGTGCTCCACTCCAACGTGGTCGGCGAACCCGATCCCGGCACGGTCGGCGACCGGCTCACCTTCTTCAACGTCGCCAGCCAGGATTTCAGCGGCGTGCCTTCCTTCAGGCTTGAAACCGGGATGGGGATCGGAATCGACCCGAACTCGGACGTTGCCGTTCCCTTCGGGGCGGGCGACACTTGGGCCACGCTGGCCAGGGCCATCGCCAATGCCATCAACGCCCAGGCCGGTTTCACCGCCACGGCCGATGTTGAAGGAAATCTGGTTGCCATCAACTACGTCGCCTGGGCGGCGGTCGACGCGCCGCTTGGCACCGAAGGCGAGGGTCCCGGTGGATCGGTCAGCGGAATGGCCTACATCGACAATACGATGTACGTCGTCAGCGACGCCGGCGGACTATACGTCTTGGAGGGATTGTCGTGGGAGATTGGCGGCTGGGGCCTGCGGCCGGGTGACGTCAACGGCGTGGCCGGACTTATCGACACGGGCGGCGGGCCGAGCCTGCGGTACATCGGCAGCTCGCAAACAGATCTGGTGGGGATCGAATTCTCCGGTCTGGCTGCCGGCCCGGAAAACGTCGAAGACGGCACCTACGCCGAGACGCTCTTCGCCACCGACATCGACGGCAACCTCTACGCCTTCGACATCGACGGCATGTTGCAGCCCATCTTCCTCGACGGCCAGACCAGCGTCGAACTGGAAGGGCTTGGCGACGTTACCGGCTTGGACTTCTCGAACATCGACTACAACCTCTGGCATACCACCAACCGCCGCTGGTCCGAAGTCGGTCACGGTGTCAACACCACCTACGACCAGAGCCGCACGCCGCCAGGATACCGCATACCCGGCAATACCAGCTTCTACTTCGGCCTGGAAGACCCCAGACCGACAACCTCGATAACCTATCAGCCGGGTGCCGAGGACTATCGGTACACCACCACCGGCGTGTACAACAGCTACGACGTGCCGGGCGGGGCGCACGGGTCGCTGACCACCGACACCTTCAGTCTGGTGGGATACGATGGGTACGACAAGCCGACACTCTACTACACCTACTTCCTCGATACGCAGGCCTCCGACGAATGGGACGGGGCTCGGGTTTACGCCTCGACCGACGGCGTGGACTGGAACCTGCTGGCAACCAACACCGACCGCGACGACCGCGCCGTGGCGGCCGCAAGCCAGGACCTGATCGACGGTGGCGGCTGGCGGCAGGTGCGCGTGGACCTCAGCGGCTACGCCGGCGAAGCCGACATCCGGCTGCGATTCGATTTCAGCACCGCCAGCGACATGCATGTCGGCGACGATTTCAGCCATCCCGACGCGGAAGACACGACCGGAGCCTACCTGGAGGCTCTTTCCGGGTCGGAACTGGACGACGGCGCGGAGTTCAACATTGATGGCGAGTGGTTTGAGTTCGACAAGGGCTACACCCTGTCGCCTCCCAACGCGGCCGGCGATGCGATTCCCGACGGCGAGTGGTTCCAGATCGACGATGGTCTGACCACGCTCCGTTTCGAGTTCGACGCGAACGGCGACGGGATCGACGCGGGTAGCGATATCCAAATCGACATTAGTTCCGGCGACAACTCGTTCGAGGTAGCCCAGGCGATTTCCGCGGCCGTTGAAGGCAGCGGTCTGGCCGTCGTGGTCTACCTGGACGGCGACCGGATCACCATACAGGGCGTCGCGGACTTGGTATCCTCGGGTGGCGCCATGGTGGCGGTGCAAGGCAACGGCGACGGAGTATGGGCCTTCAACACGGGCGTCTATATCAATCCCGACATGACGGCCGAGGAAGTGGCCGAGTCGATCGCCCAGGCAATGGATAGCGTCTTCAGCACGGGGC
This sequence comes from uncultured Planctomycetaceae bacterium, assembly GCA_964505115.1. Lineage (GTDB taxonomy): Bacteria > Planctomycetota > Planctomycetia > Pirellulales > Thermoguttaceae > CAZDHN01. The sequence goes on along the minus strand of CAZDHN010000123.1, from coordinate 449 downwards.
TGGCGGTCAGTCCGATGCCTTTGGGAGACTTGGCCGACGGGCAGACGTTCTCCATTAGCGACGGCACCGATACGCTCAACTTCGAGTTCGACAATGACGGCGGCGTTACCGCCGGCTACGAGCTGGTGGACTTCGACCTCTTGTGGGATCCTCAGGGGGCGGGTATCGCCACGTCAATTGCCACGGCATTTAACAATGCGAATTTCTGGGTCGGCATGAACATAACGGCCGACACGGCGGGTGGCAAGGTGGTTCTGACTGGGCCGTCGATTCGCCTCGACTCCGGCGACAGCCCGCTGGCCGTGACCCACACCTCGTCGAAGGTGGACGGCAGCCTGATCCACGTGATCGGCCACACGGTGCTCTGGTCCATCGATTTACCCTTCTCGAACGAGCTTTTCGGCGATCACCCGACCGATAAGATTTTCCCCCCGGGGATACCGGGCGAC
>CAZDHN010000122.1:0-11960 GCA_964505115.1 uncultured Planctomycetaceae bacterium | reverse complement strand
GATTGTGCGGCGGATTCCCCGGTTTTCCGGTCGCAGGCGACCGGGCTAACATCAACTCCCGCGAAACACGAACCGTATTGCGGCTAAACGGCTTGCCCACTATCAACTACCGTTGTGACATTTCGATATTATCTAATCCGCCGGTGTCGAGGTAGTAGCGTTCGTCGGCGAGGGTTCGCCAGACGAAATGGACGTTCTCGTCCAGTATGGCGTCCTCGCCGGCGACGATGCCGGTAACCGACTCGACTTCCAGCGTCTCCTCGCTTTCGGCGCTCGACGGTTTCCGCTTGATCTTTACGGTCACCTCGGTTTGCCCGATCCGATCGCCGACATCCGTTTTCATCAAATAGACGGGCGTGGCCTGGGCGTCTTCGGCGCCGCTGAGCTTCCGCCCGATGATTACTCGCTGCGAACTGGTCGAGAATTCGGTGATATCTTCGCGGCCCTTCTCCTCGGCCGGCTCGAAGAGTATCCGCTCGTTGCGAATTCCAGAGGTCGAGTCGGTCATCACGCCCCAGTAGTAAGTGTTCTCGCGGACCTTGATCTTCATGCCGAACTTGAACTGCGGCAACATGCCGTTTCGGGCCATGAACTCGATGGCCGCGCCGACCACGACGGGGCTCTTGGGGTCGACGATAACGCCCGGGTTGTGACCCTTCTCGTCCTGGTACGGATACCAGTTGCCCGCGTAATGGTTGTGCATCGGCACGATCCGCGACGGCGAGAGGGGCACGTACATTTGCACGAGTTGCTGAATGTATGCGAGTTTCGACGGCTGGCCGGCCAGCAGGACCACGTCGACGTTGTGATCGACGATCCGCTCACAGTAATCGAACAACAGTTCGTCGAAAACGTCGTGAACCACGCCCTCGAACTCGCTTCGGCCGTAGTAGAGATCCAGTTCCTGCTGCACGGTGTAATAACCGGGTCCGCGGATCCGGTCGAAGACTTCCTGGAGCGACTCGATCACGGTGGGGTCGACAATCTCGGGGTCGGTGTGCGAGATCGGCTCGTCCGTAACGTCGTCCACCGCGTTGTCCAGATAGGCCTGGGCCAGGGGGACGAAGAGCCGGTTGATCCAGTTGAGCCGCTGCGCGCGGAACTCGCGGTTTCGCGGCACTTCCGGCCCGAAGAGCAACTGCACGTCTTCGTCTTCGAGTCCCAGCACGTCGGCGAAGAGCGGGACGATGCTGGTTTCCAACAGCCGCTTGACGAGTTGGTCGCCACCCAGTGCGATCCCGTCCTGATGCAGCACCTCGCCGCGGATCGAGTCGTCGATTTTCGACTCGAAGTTGTAGCGGGCGATCATCAGGTCGGTGGTGCCTCCGCCCACGTCGATGCAGGCGATGCGAATCTCGGTGGCGACATCGCCAAAGGGCTCTTCCTCCCGGACGATACCGCGACGTTTCGGGCCTCCCGGCCGGCGTAACCCCGGACCACGACCACCACGACGCCGGGCGGCGGGCGCGGTTGCCTCGGGCTCCGGCTCGTCGGGTTCGGGCTCCGGCGGCTTCACCTCGGAACGATCCTGGTGCAAGGTGGCGAACCAGAGCCGCGGGTCCTGGCCGAGCATCCGCAGTTCGCTCCAGATGTAGGTGAGGTGAACGGCACTGGCCTCGTCGATTCCGAGGTTCAACTCGGGCATGACCCGTTGGTTCTTACCCAGCGTCATGGCGAAGATGGCGATCGCCTTTTGCGCCTGGGCCGCCAGGCGCTTCCGCTCCTCCTGAATCATCCCGCTGGGGTACGTCAGGCTGAGCGTGCGGATCTCGCGAGTCCGGCCGGCGTCGCCCGAGGCGTTGCGGTAAACGACCGAGTTAACGTAGCTGTACGCCTGGCAAAGCATTTCGTAAAGCGCGGAGGTCATCATCGCCCGGGGCGCATGGCGCGGCTTAAGCGGGGTGGGCGTTGCGAAATCGCGATCCTTGGGCCCGTCCTCGGCCAGGAGGAAGTCGTGGTCGTCCTCGTGCAGGAACCGCAGGTAGGGCCCCTTGAGCGTGGCTGCATAGGTTCCACCGCCGCAACGATCGGAAGGGTCGGCCATGTGCCAGTTAGCGCCTTCGAGCCAACTGGCGTCGTCGGCCCAGAGGTATCGCTTGGGTGAACTCATGCCGGTGCGGATGTCGCCTTCGGCACGCATCACCTGCAGCACGTCGTCGGCCTCGCGGCCCATGCGAACCATGGAAAGGTCGTCGAACATGGGCGGGGTGACGACCACTTCGACCTTATTCTGCTTGGCCTTCTTCTTGCCGCGTCCGAACCAACCGGACTTGCCTTCTTCGTCGTCGACCGTGTGATACTCGATCTTCTTCTGGCTTTGCGGCGGGAGGTAGGGCGTATTGCACCAGTGGGTCTTGGAGGAGAACCATCTGGCCGAATGCATGTTGACGAACTGGCCCTCCTCGTCCCAGGCGTCGAGGTGATAACGGTTGACCAACTCGAAGGGCATCATTTGCGGGGTCTGCGAGATTTCGCCGGCAAGCTCGAGCAATAGCGCCCCGGTGCGGCTATTGCCGAAGTCGACCACCATGTGGACGTGCTTGGCGTCGCCGGCGGTTGCCGTCGCCGGACGAATGCAGACCTCGATCGGGCCGAGTCCCTTTAGAGGCCGGCCCTGTAAGTCGAGAATGCCGTCCAGCTTGATGATGTAGTCTTTCGTAAGCGCGCTGGGCTGGCAGAAGTAACCGACCTCGGGATCGCCGCAAGTAGTGTCGACGGCCAGAAACAGCTTGCTGGTGCCCGACTGAATCACCTGCCACTGCACGAAGGGGACCTCGGTGGGCGTTTCGTCTTCCTCGCCCGTACCGGTGCGCAGTCGCTGCCAGCCGTAGCCGATCTGCCCCGACTGGTAACGGCTACCGCCGCGTAGCGGCACGCAAACGGTCTGAACTCCCGTGTTAGCGAACAATACGTGCATTTTCGTCTCCTGAAGTCGAAAGTCGAGCGTCGAAAGCCAAGGCCTTCAACCGTCATCCCTCAACTCTCAAACGGTTCCAACATATCGATCAGTTCGGGGTTGCCGGGCGGGATTGAGACGTGCTCACCCGCCCCGGCGGCCAGAACTTTCGGAAGCCGGTTCACCCAGCGCTCGACGAACGATCCCATCAGGCCGAAGCGGCTGAAATCTTCGACTGCTTCTTCCGCTTGGGCCTCGTCTTCGTCGTCCGGCGGCTTGATGGCCCTTATGTCGGGGCCGGGATTTATTACGTAGTCGTTGAGAATGATTCGGGCGTACTTGCGCCGGGCCCTGCGCCGGGCGGCCTCGTCGCGGGTTTTCAGGTTAATCACCGGCCCCAGCCGCGCGGCAATCCCCTCGAAAACGTCCGTGGTCATCAGATAGTCGCGCAGATAGCGGACGAAGGCGTTGACGTCGTTCGGGTCGAGCCACGGCCCGCCCTCGGTATGGCCGGCAATGTACTCCTCCCATCGCTTGGGTACCGACTGGGTCGCCCACTCGTGAAGAAACGCATGAAGCTGCTTGGGCAAGCGGTCGCCGTGACGCTTGCTGAGGACATCGGCCGAATCGGCCAGTTGCCACTCGTCGCCCTCCTGAACGCAAAGCGATTCCTGCAAGGCGTGTACCCGATAGTAAACCAACTCCTCGTCCTGAACCAGCCAGTCGCAAACCTTGCGCGCGGCGGCCACGCGTTTCTGGCGGTCGATGTTGGCGTCGGGGTCGACGACCCAATCGCGGGCGAGTTGCAGCAGCCGGTTGCTTACGTCGGTGATTTCGCGATTGAGTTGATCCTGCTTGTCGTCGGCCTTGGTAACGCCGCGGATACCGCTGGAGATGAGCGACAGCCCGCCGTCGTCGTCGCGCATGGCGGTATCCCAGCGCAGCTCGGGGCTCCGCACGTAGGCTTCCACCATGCTGGCTTCGAGAAACGCCTTTCGGGCTCGATCCCATTTACTGGGCCCCGCCTCCTCGCGCTCGGCATGGTTGGTGTCCCAGGTGCCGGGATAGCGGATGGGGTAAAGGTTCGTGAAGTTTCTTCCCTTGCCGCCGAAATCGGTCATTATCGATTCCAGCGTATCGACGAAGAACCGCAGACGCGTGTCGTACAGGCCCTTGTTGATTACGCCGTCCTCCCGCGTGCGGAACTCCTCGTCGATGCCGGTCATGCCGAGGAACAGGGCGGGCACGTCGTCGGCAACTTTGCTGGGCCAGGCCTTATCGCCGTATCGGGCCTTACCCCACTTGCTGACGTGATACTTCATCTGGTTCGATACTTCCACGTTGCCACCCCGCAATAACAGAAGCAACGTCTGGATCTGCAACTCTTCGGTGTAGCGCTCGAAAAGGTAAGCCACCTTTCCGCGCTTGACAATCTCCATCTGCTCTTCCAGCGCGTCGGCCGAGGTACGCTTGCCTTCCTCGGTCCCCTGCCGGCCGACTCGCATGCCCGGTACGTCGAGAAAGTCCATCTGCTCGATAACCTTGCGCCAGTCGTCATTGAGCCTGTGCGGCAGCACGGGCATGACCAATTCGAGCATGCCGGCCTGAATGGTTTCCAGTTCCTCGTTCCCGTTGCCGCTGCCGGGATTCCAGTCGAGCACGTACCAGTTATCGCGCTCCTCCAGGCGGATATCCTTCCATTGGACGTGCGTGAAACACTTCGAGTTGCGCCGTTCGTGCACCTTGGCGCGCTGGCTGTCCAACAAGAAGCGGACGCCGGCCCAGTGCGTGAGGATGGCCGGATCGTGATCGCCCACCGTGATCTTCGTCAAGAATGTGTTGACCCGAGTGAACAGCGAACTGAGCGAATGCCAATTGTCCCAGAACAGACCGGCCGCTATGGCCGTGTAGCCTTCCTCGGTCAGCGGGTGGCTGCTTAACAGAGCGTTCAGGATGGCCTCCTTGGCGGGGAAGCCGCGCCGATCGACGTTCCGCATGTACGAAAAGGCGTCCAGCAAATCCATCCGCCAGCGACGGTCGACTTGCTGGCCGGCGTAGTCGCGGCTGACCTGCTCGAACAGCTCCTCCAACTCGCCCTGACTCCAGGCGATCTCCGGCGTCTGGCATTCGCCGTGGAACCCGCGAGCCAACACGCGGAGCCATTCGGACCGGGTAAGCGCCCGAACCATTACGGGATACTCGGGCGAGACGCTGGCGGCGATGCGGTCCTTGGTCGTGAATCGGGTGACCAGGGCGGTGGCTTCGTTGGAACCGCTTTGCGGGTTGAGGTCGTTGTCGAACGACAGTTCCTTGTAGTAGGCCGGCTCGCCGTGCTGCTCGTCGCGTCCCAACGGACTGTAGGACTCGCTATGCGGCTGGAGCACCTGCCCGACAAACAGGCTCTTGCCCACCTGCGAGGGACCGTAAACGGCCGCCGCCACCGGCACCTTGGCCGAGGTGTAGAGGTTGCCGGCCAGGCGACGCAATTGCAGCACCTCGAACTCATCGCTTTCGGCGACGGGCAACAGGTCCTTTTGTCGTCGGGCCGGATTGTGCGTGGCCAGCCAATCGCACAAGTCGGTTGCAAGTTTCTCGACCCGCTCCGCGTGGCGGATCAAGTTACGGTCGCGTTCGTCTGGAAAAGCCATGAGCCTGCTTGGGTGGTTAGGTGTCTAATTCCGGTCGGGGTCGGTCTGTTCGATTGTTGGTTTCAGTCGGAAAGTGTATGGGAACTTCTGTACCGAGTTGTCGGTCAGGCTTCGAGCCTCGATAATTACTTGGTATCGTGCCGATCGGGGTAGATACTCCAGTCGGGGGCTTGGCAGCCGCACAGCCCGCAACGTATCGCTCGACACCTCGTTGGGAGTCCAGCTTGCCGGCGGAGTTTGTCCGGCCGCATAAACCCGATATTCTAGCGGGCCTTCCGATGCGGCCGCCAGTACCTCGATCTCGACAGTGAAATCCTGCTGACCCTCGCTAAGCGTCGTGTTGAAGTCGACAAATCGCTTGCCGGTGACCGTTACGTCGATAAACGCCTCCCTGCCGCGGTACGCAGCCCGAAGTTGCGTGCCGCCAAACGTTTTGGCCACGAATCGGGCACCAAACTCGGGTTCGGCGGGCGCGAGGATGTTCTGGTCCAAGCTCTCCAGCGTGGCGGGAACCTGATAGGGCAGGCCGTCGGCGCCGCGAGCGGATACAGATATCGGGGGGGTCATTGCGCCGGCCGCCAGACTGATCTCGGTCGGCTCGATCTGCAATTCTTCGGCCGAAATCACCTCGACAGTGGCCACGCTCGACAGACCGCCAAACGAACCGGCCGGATCGATCGTCGTGACCTGAACTTGCGAAACTCCGGGCGATAGTGCCCGAAGCCGGTTGCCGTCCTCGACCGACACGTTGTCGCCCGAGAGGACCGTCACGCGATAGTCGATATCGAACGGCATCAGATCGTCGCCCGGTATGATTTTGACGCTACCGAAAGTCTCCGTCTCGCCGGCCCAAAGCGTCAACGGGTCGGGGAAGACTTGGAGCCGGCCGGTTCCGCCTTCGCCGACCTGGATAAGCAACGGTCGCGCGGTGAGCGTCCCCAGCCGGGCCGCCGCTCGGGCCTGACCGGGTGAAGTAGGAACAAAGGCGTTGTTCAAGCGATCGAATCGGGCCACGCCAGCCGGCAGCGGCTGGTCGATCTCCAGGTTCGGATCGCCCGTCACGTCCCGACCGTCGGTCCCGTCGGCCAACACTTCCACCACGCGAATGCCCGCGCCGGGCGAGCCGGTCGGGATGCGAAGCACTTCCGGCACGAATCGCAACTCGACCACGCCGGCGGTCGGATAGAGACCGGGCCGGGTGACCACGTCGCCGTCCATCACGACCCAACCGCGATCGTCGTCGTAGATGTATCGGCTGCCATCGACCAGGATACTACCGTCGACATAGCGCTGGGCAATTCGGCCCGGGTCGACGCCCGTCACCACGTCGTCGAGCAACTCGCCGGCCGGCGTCACGTTCAGAACGGCCACCGCGCGCTGGCCGCCCAACTGGGCCACCACACTGGTTCGGCCGGGTCGCTTGGCGGCCACGGTCATGCCGGGTAGCACCTGGGCCACTTGGGTATCGTCGACGAACAGTTTCAGGCCGTCCTCGGGTCCCAGCATCCGGCGCCGCTGGCCACGCAAACCGGTTACCTCGTAAACCAACGCCTGGCCCGGCTGGATCGTGGCTCGGGGCGGATCGATTATCAGCGCGGCAAGCGAATCGGCCGTTACACTCACTGGCACTTGCTTCTTCAGCTTGCCTTGCCAGGCCACGTCGACGGCCGCCCGGCCGGGCGACACGGCGTCAATCTCGTCGGCGCCGACTATGCGAATCGAATCCGGATTAGCCCCGCCGGCCGCAATGCTCAGGTCGGGCTGGCTGAACAACGGATGCGTGCCGCAGGCCGCCCGGCCGCGAACTTCCAGCCGCGTCCGGTCGCCCACCGACATATCGACCGACAACGGCTCGACCAGCAGCTCGGTGATCGGATCGTCGGTGACGGTCAGCCGGGCATTTTCCGACTTGTCCATGCCGGGCAGGATGGCGCTGATTTCGGCAACGCCCGCGCCCATGCCGCAAGCCCGGTGGCCACGGATCGTTATCACGTCGGGCGCCGAACTGGTTAGCAGGGCCGAATCGGTCCGGTCCAACCGGATGCCGTCCTTGCTGATTACCAGCACGCGCATCGCCACGGCCTGGCCGGCGGCCAGCTTGGCTTCCGCCGGCTCGACGACCAGCTTGCCGTCGATCTTCAAGGCCGGCAACACCTCGACCGTCACCGTGGCCAGCCGATCGCGCCAGGTGAAGGCCACGTTCGACTTGCCGGGCGATTGGCCGACCAGCGAGCGAATCTCCGGATTGAATCGCACTATGCTCGGCTGCAAGGGGTGCAGTTCGCAAGACCGGCTGATGTCGGTCTCTTCCTCGTAGACGATCAGGTTCGTGCCGATCTGGCGGCTCTCGCCCACGTACAACTGCATCGTGCCGCCGTCGACCACCACCTGCGTGTAGCCTTGCGGATAGGTGACCTCGGCTCGGAAGTCGTCGAAGGCCACGCCGCTGGGTAGCTCTCGTGCCACGGGCTTTTCGCCAATGCCCCGGATCGGGTTGATCGTGGCGGTGCGGAACCGAACCACGCGCCCACCCGCCTCGGCCTCGAACCACTGTTCGTGACCCGGCTCTCGGGCAGTCAACACGGGCGCGTCCCAACGGACGTACTCGTTCTCGAAATCGTCCGGCCAACGCACGTTGGCGACCGGCTCCCGCACGCCGTCCTTCTCGACCACGACCGAGTATCGCTGCCTCATGCCGATGGGCAGATACTCGCCCGGCGGCTCGCGGACGACCAGCACGCGGGCGGCCGGATCGTTGGGGTCGGGGCCTTTTTCCTTCATCGCAACCAGGCAAACGGCCCGCTGGCCGCCGTAATCGGCGAATACGTCGAAGCGCCCGTCGGTTCCGCGCGGCACCCTTATCGTGGGACGCAAACCGCCGGCCGGGTCGACCGCTATCAACTCGGGCGGAACCTGCCAGGCAACCGCGCCCGGGCGGACCTCTTTCCACTCGTCGCTATCGGGCAGTTGCTCCTGGAGGGTCAGAGCGATGGTTTGACCCGGCGCCAGCGATACTTCAGACGGAACAACACGAATCGCTTTCGGCTCGACGGCCGGCACCACTTCGACCAGTGCCTTGGCCGGCCGCTCGATGTATGGCCGATACGTTGCGCCCATCTCGAACTGGCTGGCCGGCGCCAGACCGGTCAAACTGGGCGGATACCAGCGCACGGCCTCCGGCTTGGCGATCGTGTATCCCACGCCCGGCCCGGCCAGCGGAACTCGCTCGATCTGGTCGGGCTTCTCGCCGATCCGGGCTTCCAGCAGCAGTTCCAGCGGAGCCACCTCGTCGACGGCCATTCGCACGGAAGCCGGCTTGAAGACGAGCCGCGCCCGGTCGGGATCGACCACGCGAAGTTCCAACCTGGCCGGCTCCTTCGAGGCAGCGTGCGTGGCCGTGACCGCCACCTTCCTCGGCGAAGCGGCCACCGCGCGAAACGCGCCGGTCTTCTCGTCGATCGTGAGCACCTCGGCCTTGGCGCTTGCGAAGGCGGCCATCTCGGGCACAAGATCGACATCGCCGCGAGGCCCCGTGCCGGAAAGCGTCACGCGACCCGGTTCGCCCGCTAGGCGTAGTGTGCGGTCGACTTCCAACTTCAGCTTAACCGGCTCGGCCGCGACCGACTTGAATTGCACGCGGTTCGACTTGCGTCCGAAGTAGCTGGCCCAAACTTCGATCGGCCCGGCTCCGGCCTTCAAGGCACAAACCCGACTACCCCGCAGGACCAGGCCGGGCGTCTTTATTGCGGACGCCTTTTCGGTAGGCATCGTTTTGGCGGACGGATCTTCGGCGGGCGGATCGGCGTGCCATTTCATCCGCTCGGCGAACAGGCCCACGCGGTGCCCGCCGCTGTAGTTGGCCCAACCCTGCAAACGTCGCCGTTGGCCCAAGGGCAGATCGACCGGACCGGCCGGCGTCAATTCCAACTGGAAGGGGGCCATGACCACGTCGACCGGCGCTTCGGCTCGCAGCTTCCCAAGGCTAAATGCCAGTCGCTCCGGCGCATCCGGCCGGGTCGGCCGAACGCCAAAAAGTTCCATCGAGCGGCTGTTGAAATCGGCATGGCGTGGCGACGGTTTTGCGTCGCAATCCAGCAGGTCGGGCGCCAGTTCGATGTGCCGCCCGCCTTCAAGCCAACCCAGCACCCGAACGCCGGCCGAATGATCCACGGCAACTGCCGCCCGGGGTGGATCGACCGACGCCGCCAATATCTCCAGCTTGGTGACGGTAACAGCAACCGTTCGCTTCTCGCCCTCCTGGGAAACCTCGACTTGGGCCGTCCCCTCGCTACGGCCGATCAGCCGGTTCGAGTCGGTCACCTCGACCACGGCCGGCTCGGAACTGGATATCCGAATCGGCGCCCGGGAGGGTGAAGCGATGCTCAGGTCGTAGATCTCGCCGACCGCCAGATTGAGTTGTTCGGGCGCAACGACCAGCGAATCTACCCCCGCTCCGAGTGTGACTTCAAACGGCAATTCCGCGGAAAGCCGCTCGCCCCACTTCGCCCGCAGCGTGCCCGTGCCGGGATGCTCGCCCCGAATGAACGTGCCGTGCGAGCTAGCGAGGTACGACGGCTCGATGCCCAGATCCAGTAGCGACGACTCCAGCACCGAGTACTTCTTGCCCGACGCGGCTACCGCGTCGAGCCTTAGATCGCTAGCACGACCGACGTTAACCGGCGACGGCTCGATGGCCGCTTCGAGCGACTTGAAGTCGATCTTGGCCACGGTCACTTCGGCGGTGGCTTCGAGCGGTTCGGCTTCGGGGCTGGCGCGGAATCGGGCGGAGACGGTCGTGGCGCCTTCACCCAGCCCTTCCAGCAGGCCGCCGTTGGCGTAAACAATGCCGTCGTTCTTGGGTATCCACTCGATCCGGTCGGTCAACTGGCGGATGCTGCCGTCTTCATACTCGCCCATCAATTTCAGATTAGCCGTCGTGCCGATGCCCAACTCGACCGGCCGCGGCTCGATGCTGATCTTCCGCGGGTTTTGCGGCGGTCCGACGTCGACCGTCACGCTGGCGGAAAGTTTGCCCAGGTAGAAACGAACTACCGTCCTGCCCGGGTTGGCCGCGGTGGCCGTGGTGCCGAAGCGGTCGAAACGCACCACGCTCGGATCGGCCGCCACGGCGACGGCCGCCCGGGTAACATCCTCGCGAGCGAAGAGCCCCGCCTTGGTAATGTCGAACTCGATGCGGCTTCCGGCCGGTCCGGCCCAGGTATCGGGCGCGGCGATCAGCCGACCGGGATACAGATACCAGTATGCCAGTCCGCCGCCCAGCAGCAGCAACAGCAAGAGGAGGAAGAAGTATCTTTTCCAGGGCGTTCGCTTGACCGGCTTGACGGCAAGCAGCGCCTCGCAACTCGGGCATTTCGGGCTCTGGCCCGGCCGGCGCACGAAGAGCAGACTACACGACGTATCCGTACAGACGACCGTCGGTGCCGGCTCGACATCAACGCGCTGAAATCCCCAGCACCAGACCAGCCGCCAGTTGCCCTGCACGTCGCGATATCGGAAGAAGTAACTGTCCAGATCGTCCCGGTTCTCGTCCTCGGTAAGTTCCGCGAACGTGCGTTTCAAAATGTTGAGGATCGCCCGTTCGGTTGAGGTCTCCGGCTTGGCCTTGTCGATCCGCTCCTTGAGCGTTTCCATGTTGTGCAGCAGCGGGCCCTCTAGCTCGGCCTTGCTGGCCGGCTGGCAGACGACCTCTTCGAGTCGGCCGCCGTGATCGTCTCGGGCATAGAAGCTGACCGATTCGCCCTCCCACTCCGGTTCGGCGACCAGCCCCCCCAGCCACTTGAAGAGAATCTTGTCGTTCGCGCCCGAGGGGTCAAGCATGGGAACACCCGGCTCGACCGCAATGGGGCGATAGTCGCGGGCGTCGGCCGTCAGGTCGATACGGACGAATCTTTCTGCCATGGGTCAATCCATTTGGAGTAAGGATCGCGCAAACAATAACTGTCGTATTGTCGCCTTTCGCTCCGCGAAAGAACGCGGCTTTCGCGGAGCGAAAGGCGACAGTTGTTTCCGCTCCGATCCTAAGGGCCCCCGACCGCTTATAAAACGGTCGCGCAGCTCACCGTAATGATACGGCTAATCGCTAATTGCATAAATAAGACTTACCGAAGAGATCGCAACCGGGGGGTGTATATCTCCCCGCCGAACGCATCGGCCGTCACCCCTCACCCGCCCGATAGAGTATACGCTTTGGGCCGCCACATCAACCGGGCAGGCCTCGTTGCCAAGCCGCAAGCGACCAACCCATATATATTGTTCGTCCCAAGTCGCCCCCAATATTCCCAGTTTACCCATACGGAGACTGGTATCTTGTGGCATGTTATGTTGAAGCATAAGATTGTTATGGTTCATCCGGCTGAAGCGTAGCTGGGGCACGGAATCGCCAACATTAGGGTGCG
>CAZDHN010000121.1:1190-11979 GCA_964505115.1 uncultured Planctomycetaceae bacterium | reverse complement strand
AGCCACCGGCACGGGGCCGGTGGGGAAAAAGCCGGTTTAATTTCTGCTCCGATCCCAACCTACGCTTTAGTCGGATGAACCAGCCATTATTACCGGTAATTCCGGTATGGGAGGCCCGAAAGAGGGAAGCCGCGGTAAGAAATGACGGAATTTTGTCGCCCTGGCCCGACACTTCTACACGGTAAGGAAGCTACGGTTAATCATTGGAGGTGGAGTTACCGTGCGTCATGGGGTATCCCGGCGCATAAATATTCATAGGGACGGACTATTCACGGGGACAGATGAGCTCAACCAACTCGAAGATACTTCTGGTCGACGACGATCCGGCAATTCTGCGTATCCTAACCAAGTGGCTGGAGAAGGAGGGATACGAGGTACGGCAGGCCGAGGATGGTAGGCAAGCCCTGGCGGCGATCGAAGAGGAGTGCCCCGATTTTCTCATTACCGATTGGGAGATGCCGGGGATGGACGGCCTGCAACTGTGCCGCGCCGTCCGCGAGTCGAATCATACGCATTACATTTACATTCTGTTCCTTACCGTCAAGGCCTCGCCGGCCGAGTTGATCGAAGGGCTCGAGATGGGGGCCGACGACTTCCTCTCCAAGCCGATCTATCAGGGCGAGTTATTGGCCCGACTGCGGTCGGGTGCCCGCGTGCTCGAGTTGGAACGACGCCTGAGCCTGTTGGCTCGAACCGATCCGCTCACCGGGTTGTCGACCCAGCGATCCTTCTACGAGATACTGGAGAAGGAATGGCAGCGTTCCAAGCGGTTCCATCTGCCGCTGTCGTGCGTGATGATGGACCTCGATTTCTTCAAGCGGATCAACGATATTCACGGCCATCCGGCCGGTGACGCCATTCTCAAGCAAGTTGCCGGAGTGCTGGTCGACAATTGCCGCGGCAGCGACACGGTCTCCCGCTACGGCGGCGAAGAGTTCTGCGTCATGCTCCCCGAAACAAACGAAATGGAAGCCGCATTGTGGGCCGATCGGGTCCGCCAGCGCGTGGCCGCCATGCCGATTCCAGTCGGCCGGAAGGAAATTCGCGTTACCGCCAGCCTCGGTGTCAGCCAGAAAAACGACGACACGCATACCGGCGAACAGCTTGTCGATCAGGCCGACCAGGCCCTGTTGTGCGCCAAGCAATCCGGTCGCGATCGAGTGGTCCGCTACGAGTCGCTCAGCGACGGCAATGATCTGGATTTGGAAAAGGCCGACAAGTACGATAGTCTCTTTAGCGGAATCACGGCGCGCCGCGTGATGAGCCCACTGGTCGCCTGTCTCCGCGAAGACGAGACCGTGGGTCAGGCCAGCGAGTTCTTCCTCCGCTCGCGAATCAACTCGACTCCGGTGGTTAACAAGGATGGTCGGCTGGTGGGAATTCTCTCCGAGAAGGACCTCATGGCCGCCATGGTCTCGTTGGATTGGTGGCGCACTCCGGTTCTGGAAGTGATGAAGCCCAACGTCATCTGTTACGAGGAAGACACTCCGATACAGGCGATTTACGAATTCCTCTGCCGCGTCTCGATTCGCCGTATTGTTATTGCCAAGGACAACCGGCCGACCGGAACCATCAGCCAAAGCACGCTCTTGCGATGGTTCCGCAACGAAGTGTTCAACCAGGGCTTGCTCGACCCGGATGGCGTTCCAGAGGCCCTGGCCGGCGACGATCCACATCGCTCCAGGGAACGCCTGACCGAGACGGCCCAATCACTGGCCGAACTGGCCACCGACCTGCATCGACGCCTCGGCCAGAATGGCGGCGACCTGATGCCCTACGTCGTGGGTGGCGCGACTCGAATAGAAGAACTGGTGAACGACCTGCTGGCCTACTCCCGCTACGCCAACGACGGTACGGCCACGGGTGCCGCCGCCTTGCAGTCGATGCTGCTTACCAGCAGTCATATGGACTGAGTCTCCGGCCGCCGCCGCTCGCCGCGGGTTGCCCCGCTTGTCCGCCAGTGCCACTTGATCGCGCGAACCCGGCACGCCAGACAGGGCATTTGAACCATGCCGCCACAGCCCGGACACCGCTCGGGATGACCGGATAGAGCCGGGAATTCATCGCCGCGCTGCTTGCGGCACGCTTTGTAGTCGGGGCGCGTTCCCCGGGCAATCGCGCCGACCGTACCCCGACTGACACCCAGCCGAAGCGAAATCTTCCGCTGCGACAGCCGGTTCTCGGCCAACAACCGCTTGATTTCGTCAATAATCGCGGAGGCAATCATTGCCAGGCTCCCTCGTTTCAATGGGTTTTCATACTCAACGCGGTCACAATCCGCGGTTTCGTCTGTTATGTAATAGCGGTAAAACCGCAGTTCATGGCCGTGCGTGGTATAGCTCAGATTTCCTCTTCATCCGGCTCCGGCCAGAAATCGCCGTATTCGGGCAGGGGTTCGTCCAGGTCGTCATCCAACTCGAAGGCGTCCCAAATGTCGACCGGCCGCGAGCCCGGCTCGATCTCGTCCCAGTCGTCCGCCGGATCCAACTCGCCCGTATCCGAAGCCAACAAGTCCTCTGCCCGCACGCATTCCTCCTGCAACTCGTCACCCAACATGGCTGCCTCCTTGTGATTGGTGACTGGCGATGTGCGTTTGCCGGTCCGTTTTGGCCTACCCCCGCCACCATGCGGCCAGGGCACGATGAATCGCCAGAGATAGCGATAAGGTTTCGTTGGGCGGCCGATCGGCCGGAATGATTCCCAATTCGTAACGATAGTAGTGCTTGCGGCGACAAAGCTTGAAACATTGCATTCGACCGTGCGTAAGCACCCCATGCGGATCGACCTTGGCCAGTGCGTCACCCAACTCGGGATGAACTGCCGTCGCCGGCTTCCAACGAGGCGACCGGGGCGTGTCGCTGCCGGAACAGATGGGCAAGTAAGGACAAGGTCTGCCGTGTGGCTGACAAGCCTCGCTGTTGCGCCAGTGGCTTGCGCTGCGTCGTGCAAGCCGAATCTCCGTCGCCGTTTGCCAGATTTCCCTTTCGGCGCGGGCCAACTGCCGGCGGTCGTGTCGGATGAGCCGTCGGCGAAAGTACCAGTCGGGCCGCCCCAGCGTGTCTGCCTCGACGCGGATAGAATATAGCTCGGCCGTCTCGCGCCCGTCCCCTTCGACCGCCGTCTTCCGCTGCCGCCGATCCAGCGGCTGGCCGAAATAAGTTCCCAGCCGCCGGATTTCCGCCAGCGTTCCGCTCTTCTGATCGTCGCTCTTTGCGCTTGATCCTTTCGGGATCGCCCGGGGACGAATCGCCGGACGACGCACGACGTCGTAGAGCATCCCGTCGACAGAACGCTCTTGTTGAAGTTGGCTCAGACAATAGGTGCTCGATTGCCAATCCACGGCCACCCGCTGCCAGAACACCGAGTCGCTCTCGTCGATCGATTCGCTCACCGTTCTGAAGACCAAAAGAAACCGCTTGCCGCCACGCTCGATCAGGCCGGCGGACCGGCCCGCCCGAGTGAAGGTCCGCGAACGCCGACCGCTGGCCGGATTGATGATGGGCAGGTGAAAAGCCGTTCCGAGTTCGCTGGTCTTCCAACCGCCGTCGGCCCAGCGGGCGTGATATCCGCTCATCAGCCCTCGGGCCTTGGCTGCAATCTCGCTCCAATTACCCCCGGCTACCGGCGTTTCCTCAATTGCCCGTAGCATGGCTTCGAGAGTCTCGGATCGCCGAGAGGCACGTCCTTCGCCAGGATCGATCATTTTGTCCGCCTCCGTCAGGTGGCTCTTGCCGCGGGACGATTCGCCGAGTGACGATTTCGATTGTCCGGCGACAAGCCAAAGGCCAAGTTCAAACGAACCAACTTCCAAACGACGGAACGTAGACTAGCAGAAAGTGTACCTTTGTACAAGTGTCTTTTTGGCCACTTCATGCACCTTTTGTGTGGGGGGGTAGCCGGCGCGGAGCCACCCCGTCCTCGGGGCGGTCATTGCTGACGTGGAGCAAACTCGCGGTGAAGAGACCGCGGCTTGGCGTGAGAATCGTTCGCCGCTATTGCTTGGCCGCGTAGAGTTCGGCGAACTCCAGGACCCAGAGGTCGATCATCTCGGTGAACGAGGTAGCATCGACCTCGGCCAGGCGCTGGAAATGGCGAGGGTAACGGTTCGGATCACCGGGCGGGCGGACCAACACGAGTGATCGTTGAAAAACCAAAAACCTTAAACGAAGCGAACGACGTCGAAACACGGACAACGTAGCCCGCTCCGTGTGCATCGATTTGTTATGTGCCGTCTGTTGCAGCGAGCAATCCGTAATCCACCAACAAGGATTCCCATGCCTCGACTGCTTTGTTTGCAATCTCGTACAAGTCTCCAATGCGATTGCCGTCATTGTCAACGACATCACCAGTAACCACGGCCTTGGCCGTGCCATCTCCGATGAATTTGGGCACGCCACCAGTACCGACGGTCATAGCAATCATTGATCCTTTGTTGGCCTGAGTTTGCAAGCGCATGACGCGGGTGATTTCATTCAGTTGGGGACATTTGCCGGAGTGTCCACCATCGCGGGGCGGATAGCCGTGTTTGTCGTTATTTGACAGATCCTTGATTATCTGCAGTTGGGGACAATTATCGACAGCATCGTCGACCTTGTTCTTGTCTTGATCGTGATGCGACGCCCAGCGGCGCAAGTGATCGCGCAAATTGGCGATGTTGTGAATGACGGAATGGGCTTGGTTGGACAGGTCGTCGTCACTGAAGCCGCCGCGAAAGTCTTGGAACACGGCCTTGATCTTGTCCGTTTGGATAACGGTTGCCTTCAGCTTCTGCGGATCGTCTTCTTCGATTGAGCCGATCGCGGCGTAGATGCGGCTAATCCGTTGGAGAATTGCGTCGTCCATTTTGTTACGTGTCCTCTGCGTGCAGTGAGCTTTGCTGCGTTGCCCATTCGAGCACCCTGCGTCCTTCTCGTTCGTACAACGACGAACCTTGTTTCATCAGGTTGGGGTTGGTGGCACCGCCGCTGAGTTTGTATGCAACGTATGTGATTACGGGGCCGGCGACGATTAGCGCGAGACCGATCTTCCAATTGAAGAAAAGGGTGACGATGCCGGCGATGAAGGCAACGGCACCGAACAGCCATGCAAGATTGGGAGTTGCGGGTTCGGACGTGTTGATCGAAGGAAAGCTAAGAGCGGATTTGTAATCGTATGGGAATCCGGGGCTTCCGCCGCGATCGGAGAGTTCCATCCAAAGCGCAAGTGTGCGGATCAGATCAACGTCGGACCGTTGGGGTTGCATTGACGGCAGTTTGTTGGCGTAGAAGGAGTACCATGCGATGATTGATTCGCGCCGGACCGTTTCGGTTTCGTGCATGCGTTGAATTTCGTCAGCCGCTTGTTGAATGTCCATCATGTATCACTAGGAGAGTCAGCACGCGGGGCGAATTGGGCACATAACGCTGAGTTCAGCCGCGTGACAGGAGGCTATTTTGAGCGCAGCGAACAGCGGACGAGACTCACGTCGGCTGCAACGATCTTGTTCGCCAGTTTCATGGCGTATCAGGTAGCGAATCCATGAGCTGTTGAAATTGACGTTTTGTGTTTTCGGAATCTTCGATGTCGTGAAATTGCTTAATGATGGAGTGGAAATGGGAAACATCTTGAGCGACAGAAAGACCTGGAAGGGATTCGCGGTACTGGCGATAGGCAGTGATAATTCCGACGATGTACGCCGTGTTCGTTGTTCGGTCGAAATAAAAAACTGGTCCACCGCTGACGCCGTTAATGGCAACGCCGTCGATCAGGTAGCTTCTGGTCTCGGCAGCACTGATGGTTCCAGTGAAGAAGCAAAGCGTGGTGTCGATGGGGAATCCGAGCCATCCGACAGATGTTCCGATGGGGATAGAAGCTGGGAGGAAACTTATCGTATCTTGAGCAAAGTCAAGGAGATTTGGGATAAGGATCACGGCGGAGTCTGTTTCCAGGTCGGCGAGAATAAGTCGATGCTCGGGTTGAATCAGGTGGGTAGTGTTCGCAGCTTGGAGTCGGATGGGTTGTTGCCATTGATCAGCGTGGCTAACGACGTGTGCCGCAGTGGCAATTCCGATCCATCGGCGATTCTCGTTATACAGGCAGAGAAACCCAGTTCCGCAGCCATCGGGCGTGGTGATGCGGACAACGTAGGGGGCGATACTGCTAACGAGTGTGTCCCAGTTCATGTTGCGATCAGTTTTGATGGTTTTTGATCTGGCGAACGTCCAGGATCACCGACCCCGCGCCGTTCGCGTTTAGTATGAAACTGAGGTGTCATCGCGGGGTTCGGTGCATCCGCTTGTTAGCCAACATATCAAATACAATCTCATAACTCCGCATCTGGCGATACATAGCCAATCCGCTTGGCAAACTCCGACTCAATAATGCCAACCTTCGCAGGCAAACCTGTGAATGCAGCGACTAACGGCCAGACAAGTGCGACCACTGCTGCCACCGGCTGATGGTGAATGAAAAGATAAATGCAACAACCGATGGCTGCAGGCCACTTCAGGCAAACGACGGGGATAACGACCGCGCCTGCAATACGGGCACTCACGAACGAATAGCGGACGAAGCACCAGATGACGCCCAAACAAACAACTCCCAGAACGACGAAATACCACGGATAGAAAATAAACAAAATCGGGGCGACAGGCTGGGAAAGATAAGCAGGGAAAGCGCCCCACTCGATGGCGCGAAGCCACAGCCATCTCCTAATCTCATCGTCGGTGTAGGTCTCGAAGACCATGCGCTCGGATGCTGGCTAACTATGTTATTTATCGGCCACCCCGAATTGAATAAACGGGCGCGCCGATGCGCGCCAACTCACATAGGGGCCAGCGCTGAAAATACCACAAAAAGCCCTGCCACACAACGGGTTGCATGCCCCCGGCCGGCCAGGTTGATTTGGAGTAACTCGGCGTGAAAGTGCACGCCAATTCGCCACTTAACCCCCCGGCAGGAAGCGGAAAAGTGGATATACGGGCGCGCCGTGCAGATGATCTCCCGCAAGTCTCACCTGGCAGCCATCCACCACCAGCCACCAACTACCCTCTATCCACTACCCACCACTCCAGCAGTGGCCCAAAAAGTTTGCTGGAAATCAGACCACTGATCTGGTACGCTTGTACAGTTCGCGGCCTTGGCACCGCCGCGCGGTCTTTCTCAATTTGGTTAATCCGCAACGCGCGAGAAGGCAATAGACAGGATTGACAAGATTGACAGGATGAGTGCTGGGGGCGGACGCTTGTCTTGTTAATCATGTCAATCATGTCCAAATCCGAGATGCCTTCTTCTGATACGGGCCGGCAAAAATTCGCGCAACGCAAGTCGCTTCCACGAAGAGCTTTGAGGGCCGTAAATTGCCCAAATTACGACCTTTTCTGCAAAAACGTCGTCCAATAATTCAAAAGCCTTTCAGGGAAACGATTTGCGATGAGAGATCGACCCAAGATCGGCCGTCCGCCAGCCGACGAGTTTTGACGTAAACCCAACGGCGGGAGGCCTTTGGGATTTTTGAACGTCTGAAGGATGCGTGGAAAAATTGCCGGTGGAAGCGCATAAGTCGCTGAAACTGCTGCTCTTACGCTCTGGCACCCGCGATTGCGGGCAACTCCAAAAAGGGCAGCACTTCGGCCGTTATAGAGTTCGCCGCTACTGCTTGGCCGCGTAGAGTTCGGCGAACTCCAGGACCCAGAGGTCGATCATCTCGGTGAAGGAGGTAATATCGACCTCGGCCAGACGCTGGAAATGGGGGCGGTTGAAGAGTTCCTTATTCCGAATGGTCGCCTTGGCGGTCAGTTCCAGGACGAAGTACTCGGAGACAGGCCGGATGAGCATTTCCAGGCGGCTGAAGTAATTGGTCTTGCGCCGCTGCCGATTCACTCGCAGATCGTCGCGGCTGACCGCGGCGCCCCAGCCGCGATCGCAGACTACCGTTTCGAAACGGAAGCCGGGGAAGTGCCGAGCAAGCTTTTTGAGGCAACTGCCGATGTGTTCGTCCAACCGCAGGCGATATTGGGTGTGCAGTCGCCGCAACTCTTGCTTGGTAATGGCCTTTTCGGCGTCGGCCCGGGCTCGGGCGTCGCCCGTCCGCTGGCCTCGCTCAATCGCCTTTTCCAGTCGTTTCTCGAAATCCATTGGCCGTGCGGGGAGCGGTAGATATTATTGATCTTTGCATAGTCAATGCGCGGATCAAGGGGGTTTCGCCGGGGAGCCGGGCTGCGCCCTCGGTCATTGGCTATGCAAGGGTCAATAGACTGTTACGGCTCAAGTCTTGCGCAAAATGGCAAGAAGTTGGAAACGTTCACAATAGTCCCGGTTCGTCCGGGTTAGGGCTGGTCAGTGCCGCGGGCTTCATCGTCCGATGCGTCTTTTTGGTCCGATGCGTCTTTTTGGTCCGACGCGTCTTGAGACTTATCCTTGGCGGTTGCATCCTTGTTCTGCTTGCCGCCGTCGGCCGATTTGCCCGTGTCTGTCGTTTGGAAGAACTGGGCCAGATCGGAGAAAGTACGCATCGGCTCGGTACCCGTCTTCATGGCATCGGTGATGGGTATCAATGGTGTGCGCGGGGCGCGGGGCTTGTATGTCGGCTTGGGCGGCCGTTGTTGCTTGCCGCGCGGGGGACCCTTGGGGCGAGGTTTTCTTCCGGCGGGTGGACGCCGGCCGCGAGTGGCACCCTCTTCGCCGCCGGCCGGCTTGGAGCCGCTTGGTTTGGAGTCGCTCGGCTTGGAGCCGCGGCGCGGGGCGGGTCGCTCGCTGCCGGGAGCGATCATCGTTAGCGAAACACGACGCCGCTCCTTATCGACCGACACCACCCAAACCTTCACGATGTTGCCCACCGCGATCACTTCGTGTGGGTCGCGAACGAACTTGTCGGCCAGTTGGCTGACGTGTACCAGACCGCTGTCGTGCATGCCGATGTCGACAAACGCCCCGAAATCAACCACGTTGAGCACCGTGCCGGTCAGTTCCATACCCGGCGTGAGGTCCTCCAGCTTGAGCACACCCCGCTTGAAGATCGGGGCGGGAAGGTCCTCGCGCGGATCGCGACCCGGCCGCGCGAGTTGCGTAAGAATGTCGTCCAGCGACAGCTTGCCCACGCCGAGTTCTTCGGCCAATTCGGCCCGGTCTATCTTGGCGATCCGCTGCGTCAGCCGCGCGATGCCTTCCTGATTGCCGAGATCGGCGCTGCTGCCTTCAAGCTTCTGGAGCACCCGACCGGAAATTTCATAGCTTTCCGGATGAATCCAGGTCGCGTCCAGCGGATTGTCGCTCTTGCCGATCTTAAGGAACCCGGCCGCCTGGACGAATGTCGCCTCGCCGAGGCCGCTTACGTCTTTCAACTGCTGGCGATTGCGGAAGGGGCCGTGCTCGAGGCGGTGCTCGTACACTCGCCGCGCGGTCAACTGGTTCAAACCCGAAACGTAGTGGAGCAGGGCCGGGCTGGCCGTGTTCACGTCGACGCCCACGTAGTTCACGCACGATTCGACCACGGCGTCCAACGACTCGCGCAAGTGCTTGCCGCGAACGTCGTGCTGATACAGGCCGACGCCGATACTGGCCGCGTCGATCTTGACCAGTTCGCTCAACGGATCCTGCAGGCGGCGGCCGATCGACACGGCGCCGCGGAGCGTGGCGTCGTAGTTGGGGAACTCCTCGCGACCGAGACGGCTGGTGGAATAGACACTGGCACCCGCCTCGTTGACAATTACATAGGCCACGTCCCGATCGGCCAGTTCCCCCTCCGTCAATTTGGCGAAGAACTCCTCGGCCTCGCGACATGCCGTGCCGTTGCCGATGGTTGCCACGCTGAGTTGGAAGCGATTGATCAGATCGATTACTTTGCTTCGCGCCTGTTCCCGGCGTCGCGCGTTTCCGACCAAATAAATCACGTCGTGCCCCAGCACGTTGCCGAACTGGTCCAGGGCGACGAGTTTGCAGCCGCTCTTGAAGCCGGGGTCGACAGCCAACACGCGGCGGTCGCGAACCGGGGGCTGCAACAGCAGGTTGCGCAGGTTCCTGGCAAACACACTTACCGCATGCGTCTCCGCCCGTTCGGTCAACTCGCGGCGGATCTCTCGTTCCAAGCCGGGCAGGATCAATCGGGTTAGCGCGTCGCGAGCGCAGCCGCGCAAAAAGTCGGCATGGGGATGCTCGGCCGGGACGAGTAATTCATCGACCGCGGCGTGCATTGCCTCGATGTCGCATCCGACCTTCACGCGAAGCACCTTCGCCCGCTCGCCCCGGTTGAGTGCCAGCACGCGATGCGGCGGTATCTTCTTGATTTCTTCGCGGTAGTCGAAATAGTCGCAAAAGGCCTTGTGCAGCTTCTCCCGAGCCTTCTTCTTCCTCAACTGGGCCTTGTTCAGCTTCGGCTCGGCCTTGGAAGGCTTGGCTCGCTTGGCGGGAGGCTCTTCGGCTGGAGCTTGTTCGGCGGAAGACTCTTCGGTGGAAGACTCTTCGGTGGAAGACTCTTCGGTGGAAGACTGTTCGGCAGTAGGCTCTTCGGCGGAAGCTTGCTCGGCGGCAGGCTGTTCGAGAGGAACTTGTTCGGCGGAAGGCGGAGATTCCTGCTCGACTTGCTGCGGGGCGGCCTCCTCGGACACCGGGTCGGCCGGCTGCTCGGACATAGGCTCATCGGGCTCGGCCGTGTCGGCTGGCGCTGCGTCGGGTGCCGGCTCGGCAGGTTCGGAAGCGTCTTTGTCTGGTTCGGGTGGCGTGGATACCTTTTCGATGGCCGCTTTTTCAGTGGCTGCCTTTTCAGTGGCTGCCTTTTCAGTGGCTGCCTTTTCAGTGGCTGCCTTTTCAGTGG
>CAZDHN010000121.1:0-1090 GCA_964505115.1 uncultured Planctomycetaceae bacterium | reverse complement strand
CCGCCTTTTCGGCGGCCGCGGCCTTCGCTTCGGCGGCAGTTTGGGTGCTGACCAGAGCGCCGGATTTCTGGAGAATGTCGCGGAGTCGTCCTCGCAACTCGGCCCGTTCACTGAACTGCTCGGCCAGGATATGACCGGCGCCCAGCAGGGCGTCGGCCGGAGTGGGGACTTGGCGGTCGGTACTGACGAAATCGGCCGCCCGATCGTCCAGATTGGCACATTGGGGACTGGCTTCGAGTATTTCCTGGGCCAACGGCTCCAGGCCGCGAGAGCGAGCCAGTGTGGCCAGGGTCTGCTTCTTGGGCTTGAATGGGAGGTATAGGTCTTCCAGTCGCTTGGTGGTGTTGGCCGCCTGGATCTGCTTGGCCAGCTTTTCGGTCAACTTACCCTGGGCCTCGATCGAGCGGAGGATGGTCTGTTTCCGCTCGGACAGGAGCCGGGTTTTTGTCAACCGCTCCCTGATTTGGCGAATCTGCTCCTCGTCCAGGCCTCCGGTTTGGTCTTTTCGATACCGGGTAATGAATGGAACCGTATTCCCCTCGTCCAGAAGCTCTACGACCGCCTGAATTTGACGCAGGGGAACCCCAAGGCCACGCGCCACGTTCCGTAAGTTAATTGTTGCTGTCTCTTCCATCGACGGTCTGTATACCCTGGGTTGGCCGTAAGGTTTTGTGGGGCAACGATTTATGGGCTCTAAATCTATCCGCTCATCGGCCGGTTGTCAAGGCGCCCGGGCGAGCCGGCGCTCTTGATCGGCCTCGATGGCGAAACCGCTTTTGATACGCGCATTGACCAGGCAAGGGTCGATGATAAATCCCTACCGTGCATAGGATCGGTTCGCCGGGCATCACCGCGCCAGGGGGACCACTGATTAAAAACCCTATTTTCCGTCAAATAGATCAAACCCGCAAGACGCTTGTGGCCGATACAGGAGGCAGTGAACAGGGCGGGCACGCGGCCGTGCGCGCGGTTGAATACAGTGAATTCGTCCGGCAGTGAAGGGACGAAACCGCGAGTTTCAGCCGTGGAGTGTACATACCACGCACGGCCATGAACTGCGCTTTTGACGTCATTACATAATAAGGCGGAA
>CAZDHN010000120.1:0-12024 GCA_964505115.1 uncultured Planctomycetaceae bacterium | reverse complement strand
AGGGAAATACAAAGACCGGCAGTGTACCAAACATCGTGCTAATACTTACCGACGATAAGTGTCATCAGTCCGACGGGAAACACGCGGAATACTCAGACATTACGGGAAACAGGGCAGTTTTCGTGACATCTGCGAATCACCGCGAATCACGTCAAATTGGGGTGAATTCAGGGCGCTCAACTACACTTTGCTACACGGAGTATGGGTGCAGGCCCGTTGGAAACGGCGGAGAGTCGGCCACCCGATCGGGACGCGTGGTCTACGGTCCCCCCGGCTTCGTTGGCTGCGAACCTCCGTCCCTGGCTAGTGAAGCAAGTGAGGACTCACTTCGACCGTCTTCGCCGCGACGGACTGATCGCTGCCGAGCAGGAACACCGAAACGGTCACTGGCGACATAAGTTGTCCGAGGAGTTGGTAGACGTGTCCTTTCCGTTTCACGACCTCCCGCCAATCCAGGAACTCCATGGGCGCGCCCCAGAGCGGGCCCGGTAGGACGACTCTTGACCGGACCTAGGTTGTCCCGGTATGCCCATGGCGTACCCGTTCCCGAGGGCGCAAGCATTCTCCCAACCCGTATCTTTGCGGGGTTGAGGAATAATCGAGGCGGATGGTGGCGGGGAACGAACTTGGCGGGTGGATTACGAGGAATCGTTGATCGGCATGGATGCTTTGGGCGAGGCTAGTTCGGCGCGGCGCTCTGCCGTGAGACTCCAGGGCAAGGACTGCGAGACGCCGTTCGGCGTCCGACCTTTGCGACGGCGCAGCTTTCGAGATACCACGAGAGCCAGTGACGCGTATTCAAGTCCCACTGCCGGAGCGTCGCCACGATCGAGAACATAGGAGCCGTCGAACAGACGCTCCAGAGAACCAGAGCCGCAATAGTTCTTCCGGCTCATACCGGACCCTCGACAAACCGGCGCCCAGACCTATCGACACCGGCACGACACCAAGAAACGACCAGCATCGAACGGGAGGATTGCCTGAGATTCTGAAATAGAGGATAGGCCCGGTAACATGATGAACTCGATAGAGCGATTCTTGGCGGCACTGACGACGGTCGAGCTACGAGAGGCGACCGGCTTCGGCCACACAGGCTCGGCTATCGGCCGCCAACCACGAGGTCCCGGACCTCAGCGCGGTCACGTTCATCATCAACTACTTCGGCGAACCCGCAATGAGGCAATCCGGCGAGTTTGAGCCGCGAACATCCCTGAAAAGCTTCTGGAGTCAAGGGGCTCCTTGTGAGGTTCTTCAATTGTCTGGTGGGTTGCGTGCACGCACTTAGACTAAGCGGCTTCGCTGCGCCAGGCCGAGCGACACGATATTGCCGATTCCGCTCACTTGACTGGCAATGACAAACAGGCAACATGCCGCGCCGCCCAACAACACCAGTACCTATAACACGTCGGTCCAGATCGGCGACCGCGTCCGTGAGGTTCCGGTGGCGGCATGCTGCAATACTACTATCGCAAGGCAGCGTAGCGATCCTTTCGTGTCGACGCGTCTAGTCGCCGCTCAGAGTACGCGCTCATTGCCAAATTACCGTTGGGCATTGCCGATTCCTTGGCGTGCGAGCACCCGTGTCGGCCGAGAATTCGGCAACGTGACTCGCGCAAAACAAGATCATTAAAGCGGTTGCGTGTCGTTCGAGTTTTTTGACTGCACGGGCTGACGGCCGGCGATTACCAGGTCTTCTTCATGGCCCGGCATTACCTCGCAACATTCCCATTCGATATCGCCATCGGCGTAAACATCGACCAATTGTCGGGCAACTCGTTCACCTCGCCCGGCTTGTCCGCCGGTTTGACCGAGTGGGTCGAAGGCACCGACTCGCAGCCGGGTAACTACTTCAGCCAAGTCGTCAACGTCTCGGGCACCGACGACTGGGTCGTGATGCTTGCCGACCAGTTGAATGGCAGTATCATAAACGACTTCATGGGCTTTCAGATCGTCCAGATACCCGAGCCCGCAAGCCTGATCCTATTGGCGCTGGGAACGCTGGTGTTGGCCGGACGGCCACGCCGTCGCCGTGCGGTTGGTTAGGGGCGGAAATCGGGGAGTTATTTCTCGATAGCCCCTTACGGGTGAAAGGGCCCGGCAAATTTCGCCGTGAACGCAGTTGCACTATATTCGAAAGCCAAAAAGCCTTCGGACGGATCCGAAGCGCCGCAAGAAGCGGCTTGATCTTGTACAATTTGGACGAAAGCGACGCAAAGAACAACGACAATCGGATCGCGTGCGGTCAGTAGCATCGTGCAGGGCTCAGTCGGCGAGGTCAAAGCTCTTGGTAATCTTGCCGCTGCCGGGCGGGATGGTGATTTCAAGTTCTGTTTTGGTGTTGTACTTCTCGGACAGGTATTGCTCCTTGGGCGAGCCATCGAGGTCGAAATCCGCATCAGGTATACCGGCCTGATGCGCATGGGCTGGTATAATGCGGTAGGCCACGATCTCGATCTTGAACGTGCCTACGGGCACGCCTCCTTTTGCGTCGACGACATACTTGCCGTCGACGACATGGGCACCCGCCATCGGTGCCTGGGTGCCCTTGATAGGAAGGAAGCGAATCTCTCCTTCCCCGAGCGGCCGGCCCTGGTGGGTCACCGTGCCGGAGACTACGACCCGCTCGGGCCCGCCGCGGCCGCAACCGCCGCTCAGCCCCAGTATCGCGGAGCAAACCACGAAGAAGGCAAACGACACTGCGGGTACATGATGGCTTGCCGCGGTGTTCGCTCGACAAATAGGTTCATGTTGCATTATGGTAACCCGTCAGAACACTGCGATATCCCGATTAGAATTGGCCACCCGATATCGGTTCCCCGTCGGCACGGGTAGTCAGCGCGGCGAGAACGTTCTGGGTGATGTTCTCGGAGAGAAACTGCACACTGCCGTCGGCCATGGTGAAGTGGCACCCGCCCGGGTGAAAACTGGAGGGTCCCATCGGACGGATCCCGGTGCCGCCGAAAACAGGGTCCCATTGACCGCCGCCGGGAACGGTATGGTAACTGTTGACGCCATCGTAAGTATCGATCTGGTCGAGCACGATCCAGGCGAAGCCCTGGTGTAATCCCCGGCCTGCCCCGGTCACCTCGCCGATCACCAGGGTGTTGCTGGTGCCGTCCGTGATATCGGCGATCCGACAGCCCTTCCGTTCGGCCATCACGCCGTCGGCCTTTGTGAAGTGCGTTGGATACCAGTTATTACACGTCCAATCCCGGCTGTCGGCGATGCCCGCCATGTTTGTCTGGCGGCAATCCTCTTCATCCAGGGGGCCATTGTGGCCGTAGTTGGTGAAAAATACCAACTCGCCTCCCTGGGGATCGCTCGGGCAGAGATAGGCGCCAATCCGATGGGCGGTGGCAGGGAAATTCACCGGGTGATAAATGCTGGTATTCGCGCTGAAGTCAAACGCGTCGTACACGGCTTGCTGCTCGAGGTACGGCAAGAGAAACGCTCCCCAACCCCAACCGACATACATAGCCGGCTGGGCTGGATCGGGACCGCACTTGGGATTCGTGTCGCCTCTCCAAAGGATCGATCCCGGCGGGAAGCACCCGTGCGTGGAGTGGTAGTTGTGCATCGCCACGCCAACCTGCTTGAAGTTATTGGCGCAGGCCAACCGCCGCGCCGCTTCGCGGGCCGATTGCACCGCCGGCAGCAGCAGCGCGATCAGGATACCGATGATCGTAATGACCACCAGTAATTCCACGAGGGTAAAACCTCGTGGGGATCTCCGATCGCGGAGTTTTGTGGATTTCGGATTGGTTTCCATTCAAACGCTTTCTGTACCACCAACCTCAAAGATCGTTAAGTCTTTGACAAAGATATTAACCCCCTGTTCTTTTTGGTTGCGACTTCGGTTGCGCCAAGAAACTCCCGCTCTATTTTACCTTCACTTCAATATCCACCGCGCCGATCCAGTCCGGCGCGCCCTTGGGTCCCCAGGCGGTGACCGAGTCGAACACATAAAGAAGCTTGTCGGGGCCAATCGGTACCATGTCGGTGTAGCCGCTGGAGAGGCCGGGGAAGATGTTGGTCGGATTGGTCCAGGTCTCGCCGCCGTCGGTGCTGAAGATGATGCTGTCGCCTTGGGAGGGACGGCTGAGCCGGCCGTAGGCCAAGGCGAGCACGCCGCTCTCAAGCAGCAGCAGTCGCGGGCAGGCGCCTCGAGCATCGGGCCGTACCGGACGCGGCTTGCACCAGGTCTTACCGCCGTCGCTCGACGTGGCCAGGTAGATCGGCCGCGTGGGCTGGCCGTTGCTGACGCTGTACTTGCCGTCACGCACAATGGTTTGCGACAGGTCGTGATAGCTCTCGCCAGTTTTCATCCCGACATACGTTCCGGTTCGCATTGCGCAGACCAGCTTGCCGTCCGGGAGAACCGCCAGCCCGGGCTCACCAAATCCATCCTGCCAGCTATTCAGCAGTTTTTGGTCGGTGATTCCATGCAAGGAAGCGATCGTGGAGACATACTTCCAGTTCTCGCCGCGGTCGGTGGAGCGGATCAACACGGACCGCAAACGGTGCGACGAACTCGTCTTGACCTTCGTGTCCTCGCCAAATTTGCCGTACATCGTGGCCAGGATGCCGCCGTCCTTCAAGGCACAACTCCGGCCAAAGAAGACGGGACCGTGATAGGGACGCCCGCCATCGTCCACACCTGGCTTAACGCCGGGTATCTGGACGTACAAGGGGCCGGAAGCCTTGACGCTCTTCCAATTGTCGGTGGATACCCATCTGGTCGTGGTGAACGTGTCGGGTTTGCCTTCCGCTGGACGCGTGTGGTAGGCAAGGCCCAGTGATGTTCCATCCTCAAGCGTACATACACTACCTCCAAAGCCGCCCATTCTGGCCGTGCCGGAAAAATCCTTCCAGACGCGCCCCCCATCGGTCGAAATGATCTGCTTCTGGTTAACTCCGGGGTCGTAAGGATACGGTGCGGACTTGCGACTCGCGCTTGCCACGATCAAGCCATCGGCAAGTTTCAACAAGCTCGGGTAGTTTGCCCCACGCATAATGATTCGGGTTTCGCCCACGCTCACGTTCAGCGTCTGGGCACGTGCGATTGTCATCGTGCCGCCGAGGAACATCAAGCAAATCGCCGCTACGAACGTCAACCCGGCTTTGTCGCGACCGCGCATCGCAATCCCCTTAACTATTCTTGCTTGAACGATGTTTCAGGCTCCCAGATCACCACGCCCAGGTGGTACCGGTCGTGGCCATCGATACTCTTGGCGTAGTAGGCGGTGAGGACCTGCCCGTCGGGCAACGGGACGCTGCTCGGATAGCCGCCGTCTTTTCCATGGTAGTCGACGACGCGTACGGGCCGGCTCCAGGTCTCTCCGTTGTCGTTGCTCCAGAGGACCTTGGTGGTCCGCTCGGTGCCGCTCCGCGTGCCGTAGGTGAGGAGGAGTCTGCCATCGCGAAGCCGCGCGAGGTGGCCCGGATATCCGCCCACCGGCAAGCGCATGCGATGCTTCCAGGTCATGGCGTCATCGGCCGACGTATAGAGATGCAATCCTTCGCCCCGGGCGGCCGCCAACCATTTCCCCTTGCCCAAATGGAACAGGGCCGTCTCGTTGCGCGGCCCCTCCTCGTCCAGGGCCACGGGTTCGCCCCATGTCTTGCCGTCATCGCGACTCCGATAGACGTACGCCCGCCAGATCCGGCGCTTCCTGTCGCGACGATGCAGCACGGTGTAGACGGCCACGCGCAGGGTGCCGTCGTGGCCGGAGAGGATGTCGCCGAAGGGGATCACCGGGCCGCCGAGCGGACTCTCGGCGGGCATTGCCCGTTTGTCGACGGACCACGTGCGCCCGCCGTCGGAGGAACGGCAGACCCACGGCTCCAAGATATCGACCAGCCCGCCGGTCTGTAATCCGCCGTCGGCGGGCGGGGGTTTCAGCTTGAGCAACCACCCGGAACTGATCACAACCAGGTCGCCGTTGCCGGCCACGCCGGCGGCGACGTTCATTCGATTGCTGCTGGGCGGGTCGTGTGCCGCGGGCGTGCCGCGCTTCTCCCAGGTCCGCCCGTTGTCGCTGCTCCCCCAGCAATCCACGTCGCCCACGATGCAGGCGTGATAGGGCGCATTGAAAATGGTGGCGATGATCGTCCCGTCGCCCAGCACGGTCAGATTGGGCCATGCGCAGGCGTTGTCGGCCACCACCTGGGGCTTGGCCCTTTGGCCCTCCTTGGTCTGCACGTAGGGCTCTTCCGGATCGGCCGCCGCGCCGACGGCAACCAGCCCCAGCCACACGAGGACCGCGACCGCCGGATGTGTTCCTCGCAACCCGCTCTCGAACCATGTCATGGTTGCTCTCTTCTTTCTTGAAGTGGTGACCGTTCTCCCAGCTGTCGGTTTCCGGCGAGCTTCAACGGGGGCCCGAGCGACTGAACCGCTCGTGATCGCTCGATCGGTTTGCCTCGTCGCCACGGGTGCGCCAGCATCCCAATAACAACATTCCCAGCAGCAGCACGTGCGTCGAAGGCTCGGGGATCGGGACGGGGTGCTGGCCCGTCTCAAACTGGACGAACGCCCAGTTCGCCTCCGTCGTATCGCTGCCTCCACTAGTGGCATCACCGAATATGATCCGCGATGAACTGTAGTCCGGGGCCTGGGCGCGGGTGTGCTGGCCCAGGGACAGGCTGGGCTGATGAAAAGTTAGGCGACTGGGTAAACTGGGGAATATTGGTATTGAAAGACTCCTACGCCAGTGACACCCGGCGAGTCGCTGTTTATGAAGAAGCTCGCCGCCGCCACGCACGGTTAGCAAGAAACACACATGAAGAACATTTTCATCAGCCCAGGGACAGGCCGTCCATGTAGAACGTTATTTGGTCGTCGTCGGGGTCAAAGACCATTTGGTAGGTATGATACCCCAGCGTAGGGTTGACGTCGCTAAGGAGCGGGCCTAACGAGCTAAGTGACGTGACAGCATACACGCCCGCGGCAGCGGTTCCCAAACCGTCGATGAAACTCATCCCCCACCAGTCGGATCCATCCGGTACCCCGAATGCCGTGTTTAGTGGGTTGGTCCGCGCCGATACCAGCCTCATTATTGCCGTGGCCGTCCAGCCGTCGGGACTGCCCAGGTTGCCGGCCGTGAGACCATACTTGTAATAGCCGTACCTGTCCGGGTTATCCATCACCCGCATGGACCAGTAGTCCTTGCCCATTTCCGAACCGTGGTCCGTGCTGGTGAAACTGCCAAATGGGGACCAAGCGGGGCTTTCGCCCGTCGGATTGTTCTGGCCGACGTGGTCGACGATGATCTCGGCATGCGCCGCCGGGGCGACCAACACGGCCAACAGAGCGGCAAACATTGCCAGTGCAGCGATAGTGCCCGTTCTCATGGCTGGCATGTCCTCGATTGAAAAGGTTCTGGAAGAGAGTGATTATTGTTTGTGGTTAAGTGAAACAGGGTCTTGCGGTGCCGGGCCAAGCGTTTGGCCCTTGGCCCAGCCGAACCAAACAAGGTCGCGTGATCCTGAGAGGAGTCTTTTCCGCCGCCGCAAACGGCAGACGATCATCGGTCGCGGCTTCATTTGAGCGATGTCTCGGGGTCCCAGATCACCACGCCCATGTGGTAGCGATCGTGGCCTTTGATCCTTTTTGCGTAGTACGCCGTGACGACCTGTCCGTCGGGCCGTTGCACGCTGGCCGGGTAGCCGCCGTCTCCTTGCCAGTCGGCCACGCGTAGCGGTTCGCTCCAGGTCTTTCCATCGTCGTCACTGACGAGCACCTCGACGAACCCGCCTCCACCTCGGTTGCCGTAGCTAAGCAGTAGCCGGCCGTCGGCCAGCCGGAGGAAATGGCCCGGGTGCTGCTGCTTGCCGGTGACGGCTCCGCGAGTTTTCCACGTCTTGCCGTCGTCGGTGGACGCATAAAGGGTCAATCCATCGAGTCGTCCGGCGACCAGCCAGTTGCCGCCGCCGAGGTGAAACAACGCCGGCTCGTGGTTCTTAGCCTCCGCGTCGATGACCACCGGCTCGGCCCAGGTCTTCCCGTCGTCCCGACTGCAATACACATAGCCTCGACTGAGCGTATACATGGCAACTCGCAGCGCACCGTCTTGCCCTGGGATAATGTCTCCGAAAGGGACTCCCGGCGTTCCGTCGGGTGTGTTATCCGGCGCGCTCTCTTTATCGATGTTCCAGGTTCGGCCGCCGTCGCCGGATCGGCACACCCAGGGCTTGAGAATGCTCTGGCGGAAGGGACGTCCCGATTTGCCCGGCGGATACCGGTTTGACCATCCCGAACTGAGCACGATCAGGTCGCCGTTTTTCGCCAGCCCGGCCGCGACGTTCATTCGATTGGTATCCGGCTCGTGCGGGGCCGGCGTACCGCGTTTCTTCCAACTCCGCCCTCCATCCTCGCTACCCCAGCACTCCACGTCACCCGCCATGGAGCCGTGACTGGGCTGATTGAAAATGGTCGCGATGATCGTCCCGTCACCGAGCACGGTCAGGTTGGGCCATGCGCAGACGTTGTCGACCGCGACGATCTGCTTGGGTCTTTCGCCGTCTTTTGCTTTTGCCCAACGCACTTCCGCGTCGGCCGACGCGGTCGCCGCGAGCAGGCCGAACGATACGAGCATCGTGGTAATCAAATCAGCCGTGGAGAATTGCATCTTCAGAATCATTGTGGCTCCTTCTCCCGCGAATATCAGCCGCTGGCGACTTCGCGGTTAGCAGTAAGTAACAGGAAGTGGTCAATAGTATCCAAAGGCCCACGAGAAACGTCGGGGACATAACTGTTGCTAAGCCGCAAGCGGCTTTTTGTTCCCGCCGTGTTCAGCGGCTGCGCCGCCGTCGCCACGGCAGCAGCCCGAGACCACCCAACGCCAGCAATAGCACGCTGCTCGGCTCGGGTATGCCCAGGCTGTAGCGGTAGAGGACTTCCTCGGGGGAGAGCGCCGAACTGTAGATGCCCACCTGGTCGATAAGGCCGTCAAAGTAGCGGTTGTTACCGATGTAGCCAACTCGGGTGTAAGTGTTCGCTTGGGTTATAGTGCCGGTAAGGTTCTCCTGTCTGGCCACCTCGTTGCCATTGAAGTAGATGAGCTTTTCGCGGTTACCTCCACCCGTGCCGTTATCATACGTGGCCACGATGTGGACCCACTGATCGATGTAATCGTTCATGTCGACGACGCCAAGATCGGCGTTCAGCCAACCTCCCGCTCCCCCCGGCAGGTAGAACTGAAGCGATCCACTATATTCGATCTCCAGAACGTAACTATAGTCATTTCTGCCGATAATACATCGGTTGTACTTCCATTCCTCGCCGGAAACACCACTTACGTATAGGGAATCGAGTTTCACCCATGACTCGAGGGTGATGGAGTTTTCGGGAGCCAGGGCCGTCGAATTTCCGGTGTGCACGTAATCGTTGCTGCCGTCGAACGAGCCCGAACGTCCCAGTTTGCCGAGGCTGCTCTCGTCTACCGTGTTCGCACCACCGGACGCCTTGCCGTTATGGCCGTGGGCGGTCGAGTCGATCACGTCGTACGCCGTACCGCTCCAAGAGGCCTTATCCATGCGGAATTCGAGTATGTCGGGCACCACGCTGGCGCCGGCCACGTCGGGCCCGAGGGCGATTCCCAAAAGGACAACTACGACAAACGCGACGGAAAACCATGACAAGCTTCTCATTGTGGGATCCCCCTTCAGTGAGTTCACCAGGGTTGGAGAAAAAACGACTGTGAACGGTGCCGCCCGACCGCTCGGGCTGATTCGAGCTAAACGTCTCATCGCCGGTCTCCTTCATTCGAGTTGCCGTAAGAACCGTAGGCCGGGCCGAGCGTTTGGCCCTCGGCCCAGCCGAGCGGGATCACGATTTCCTCGTCGTCGTCCAGGGGGCGGTCACCTTCGCGCATCTCCTGGAGCAACTGGGCCGCACGCCGGCCGATCTCGACCTCCTCCACAACAACCGACGTCAGCAGTCGGGTGATTGCCCCTTGGCGCCACGGCCCGCCCGCGCTGATCAGCGAGATATTTTCCGGTATCTTCAGACCCAGCCGGCCCAACAACAGGTAGATCAACTCGGCCAACGGATCGAAGGTGGTGAAGATGGCTGTCGGACGATCGGCCGCGCCGAACATCCGCTGAAGCTGTTTCCAAAACTGCTGCTCCAATTCGTGCATGTCCGTGGTGGAGTTGCCGAAGCAAACGAACTGCTGGGGCAGATCACCGCCACCGGCGCGCATCGCTTCTCGCAAGCCGTCCTCATACGCCTGCGTCGATGTCGCTCGGTAGGACGTAAGAAACGCCACCCGGCGATGCCCGTGCTTAACCAGTGCCTCCCCGGCCAACCGGCCTACCTGGTAAGCGGGAATGGCCAACAACGGCGCCCGGACCCCTTCCATCCGGCGGTGACAGAAGACCACGGGAATACCCTTCTGCTGAAGCTGGCGGACCTGGTACGCCGGCGTCAGCGGCTCGGTTGCGGGCACCAGTGCCACGCCGGCCACGTCCTTGTCCATAAGTTGCAGGATGATATCGGATTGCACCTTTACGTCATTTTCGGTGTTGCAGACGAAGACTTGGTTGCGTGACTCCTTGCAGGCTGCCTCGAAACCGTGCAGCAGCGAGGGATAGCCCCCGCTTCGGGTATCAGGTGTCAGCAGCGCAAAGGCGTCCAGACCGCGCCGCAGCCGCCGACGCACGTGTTCGTCCACGAACGTTCCTTTCCCCTGCACCCGACAGATCAGCCCGTCGCTCTCCAACTCCGCCAGCGCCTGCCGGACCGTGTTGCGAGCAACCCCCAGCGTGTTGACCAAACTCGCTTCCGACGGCAGCGCCTCTCCCGGCTTCAAGCGGCCGGCGGTCAATTCAGCCAGCAAGTGGCTCTTCAACCGCTCATACTTTGGCTGCGTCTGCTCCGCTTGATGAAGGTCCAGTTCTCGTAGTGATCCGGTTATCATTTTCGTCCATCGCCTGAGTTGTTCAGCGCGCCAAGGGACCAGCGTCGCTTGCAAAGGGACGCTCAAGTCGTGAATCATGAATACTCATAGCAACGTCTACTATACCAATTCCTTATGGCTTGTCAACTCCCCCGGGCACGAATTTGGCGAAAAAATCTCGCTTCATGCATCGATGCTCACGGACATCCCCCAAACTGGCGACATGATCTCCGCGGGCATACACTCCTCTTTCTCGGCCCTGGTAAACGCTGTAACGTCCTTTGCATAAAGCCTTTACGAAGACTATTTGTCGCTGCGGACAAGCCGGTTCGAGGTGCTCGGAAACACCCCGGAACAGTCACCCCAAACAGTGGCTGGCGAGGTCTTTGGCAGGGCCCAGGAGGCGTTTCCCCCAATTCTTTTGACAGATGCCAGTTCGCGGAGCGACCATGTTGGCGGCAAATGCCGCCCCAGTCACAGTGGAAAGGGGGTGTACGGGGCGAATGGGAAGGTTTTCTCCGGGGGACGGTTGACAGACTCCTCTAGACCACTTATGATCGTGTTGTTCAATTTACGGGGAGACCACGATGAGGGACGAGTTCGCCAGCAACAACATGCCGACAATGACAAGCCAGCAGATACGTACCATGACCGGCGGCGCGGCCGCAATAGCCCAACTCGCGGCCGAGGGCGTGGAGGTCGTGCTCGGTATTCCGGGCGCACACAATACCGGTATCTGCGACGCGCTTTTCGACCATCCTCGGCTGCGGTTTGTTGGCGGTCGCCATGAGCAGAGCATCGCCTTCATGGCCAACGGCCATGCCCGCGCCTGTGGCAAGATCGCCGTGCCTTTGGTCGTCAGCGGACCCGGCGTAACCAATAGTCTAACCGCGCTGGCCGACGCGTACTCGGATTCGGTGCCGATGGTGCTGGTCGCGGCCGCTCCCAGCCGTGAAACGTTGGGCAAGGGCGCCTTTCACGAATTGAAGGATCAAACGGCCGCGCTGGCCTCGGTAACCAAATGGAACACTTGCGTGGCTCGAGCCGAGGCGGTGCCGGAAGCGATCCGTACCGCCTTCACCAAGGCCTACGGTGGCCGGCCGGGGCCGGTCGCGGTTGAGAT
>CAZDHN010000119.1:0-12101 GCA_964505115.1 uncultured Planctomycetaceae bacterium | reverse complement strand
ACTGGCTCTACTCGGCCGATTATCCCGGCGCATTGGCCGAAGCCCTATCAAGAACGGTTGGCGGCGATCTGACTTGCCAGTTTCTCAACGGTTGTTGCGGCAACGTGAACCACGTCGACTACCGCGACACAATGCAGGGTCGTGGCTTTCAGGCGCTCCAGCGGATAGGATACATGCTCGCCGCCGCGGCGCACGAGGCGCTCAACGCCCGGGTTGCTTGCCGCTCGGACCGCGTGGCGGTCAGCAGCGAGACGGTAACGCTCACGCGGCTGAAAATAAGCGAGCCGGAGCGCGAGCGTTGCGAAAACATACTCGACGAGGCGGGCAAGAATCGGCCCCAAGGTCAGGTTGACGGGCTGCCGGAAGCGTTCTTCGCCGGGATTCGCATGGAGATGTTCGAGAAGCAGGAGGAACCGGACGAGGTCGAGGTGATGGCGATTCGCCTTGGCGACGTGGCAATCGTCGGCCTTCCCGGCGAGATGTTCTGCGAGTTCTCGATGGAGATCAAGCAGCGGTCGCCCGCCGCCCATACGCTTGTGTCGGGCCTGTCGAACGACGCGATCGGCTACATACCGACATCGGAATCGTTCGCACAGGGCGGATACGAGTCGACGGTCGGCAGCACATATTACGAAGGAGACGCCGGCAACCGGCTGGTCGCCTCGGCACTATCCCAATTGAACAACCTGTTCTCCGAGTAGCCGCAACCAACCAACCTATAAAGCCGCGACCGTTGGTCGCGCCCTTTTCCTTACCCGATCCTAAACAAGAATCAACAGCTTCCCAACAGGAGACAATAAGATGGCCAAGACGAGCGTAAATTTCGGAGTTATCGGCGCCGGCGGAATCGCCCGGCGGAAGACAATCCCCGGCATGTTGGAGGCGAAGAACTGCAAGCTGGTGGCGGTGATGGACCCGATCGGTATCGACGAGATCGCCGCCGAGTTTAAAGTGCCCAAGGCATACACTTGCGAGAAGGACCTGCTGGCCGACCCGGACGTCGAGGCCGTATACATCGCCTCGCCGGTTAACATGCACGCCAAGCAGATCAAGATGGCTGCCAAGGCGGGCAAGCACATCCTTTGCGAAAAACCGCTCACGCTGAACGTCAAGCAGGCGAAGGTGGCCGTCGAGCAATGCCGCGAGGCCAAAGTCTTCCTCCAGGAAGGCTACATGATGAAGTTCCACGGCGCGCACCTGAAAATCAAGGAGCTGATCGACGAAGGCAAGCTGGGGAAAATCGTCTACATGCGGGCGCAACTCTCCGGATGGTATCCGAAAATGGAAGGCGCCTGGCGTCAGAACCCCAAGCTGGGCGGTGGCGGCGCGCTTATCGACATGGCAACCCACCTCTACGATCTGTTGGAATACTTCGCCGGGCCGGTCCGTCGCGTGACGGCTTTGACCGGGAACCTCGTGCAGGATTACAAATCGGAAGACGCCGCCACCACGATGCTGGAGTTCAAATCCGGCGCCCAGGCCAGCGTCGACAGCTTCTTCTGCATCCCCGACGAAGCCAGCCGCACCCGACTGGAAATCTACGGCTCCGAAGGCGCAATCTACACCGAAGGCACCATCGGCCAGAGTACTCGCGGCAAGATGGAAGGCATCTTCGGGCTGGGGACCGCCGGCTACGACGCCGCGCAGGATAAGGACGTCGCGCGCAAGTTCGAGAAAATTCCGTTCGAGGCGATCAACCCCTACACGGCCGAGTGCGCCTACTTCGCCGATTGTATCCTTCGGGGCAAGAAGCCGAAGATGAACGACGGCAAGAGCGCCATCCACGTGATGACACTCACCGAGAAAGCTTATTCTTCTTATAAGACGAAGAGTATTTTGAAGGTGTGACTAAACGAGGGACGAGGGGTTAGGGACGAGGGGCGAGTGAAAGACTCGCCACCTAGGTTTCCTTGTGGCCCCTGCCCCCTGACCCCTGACCCCCTGTTGTAACAATGAAACGCCGCTTGCTGCTTTGGCTTCTATGCGCCGCGCTGGTGATTACGCTGCCGAGTGCGACGCCCAATTGCCGCGCGGCATCGGCACGGGCCAGCGGCGGCATGGTGGCTACGGTGCATCCGGCGGCCACTGACGCCGGGGTTCGGGCGCTTCGCCAGGGTGGCAATGCGATCGATGCGGCCGTGGCCGCCGCACTGACGCTGGGCGTGGTCGACAGCCACAACTCGGGGCTGGGCGGCGGATGCTTCATGATCATCCGCTTGGCCGACGGGACGATCGCCGCCCTCGACGGACGCGAGATCGCGCCCGCCCGGGCAACTCGCGATATGTATCTGCGCGACGGCAAGCCGCAACCATCGCTCAGTCAGACGGGCCCGTTGGCCTCGGGCGTGCCGGGCGCGCTGGCCGCGCACGACTACGCACTGCGGCATTTCGGCCGGCTGAAGTTGCGCGACCTGCTCCTCCCGGCCGCCGAAATCGCCGAGAAGGGCTTCATAATCAACAAGGCTCAGGCCGGCAGCTTTCGGCGATTTGGCAAGGCCGAATCAACCTCGCCCGGGCTTAAGGCCGTGCTTCTGAAAGCGGACGGCTCGGCTTATCAGTCGGGCGAGCGGTTCAAGCAACCCGATCTGGCTCGAACCTATCGGGCGATAGCCGAGCAGGGACCGGACTGGTTCTACAAGGGGCCGTTCGCCCGGACGGTCGGCAAGTGGATGGCCGACAACGGCGGTATCATCACGGCCGACGATTTCGCCGGCTATTCCGCCCGCCGCCGAGCGCCCGTGGTTTCTACCTATCGCCGCTACACGGTCGTCGGCTTCCCGCCGCCCAGTTCCGGCGGCGTGCATGTCGCACAAATCCTCAACATCCTGGAGCACTTTGATCTCGGCATGCTTTACCGGACGGACCGCGCCCGGGCGTATCACATAATTGCCGAGGCGATGAAGCTGGCGTTCGCCGATCGGGTCTATTGGCTGGGCGATCCGGGCTTTGCCAAGGTTCCACGCGGCCTAATCGACAAGAAGTATGCCGCCGAACTGGCCGCCCGGATCGATCCGGACAAGGTCACCCCGGTAACCGGCCATAGCCAACCGCCCCGCGCCGGCACGGATTTGTTTGGCCGGCGGCACACGACACACATTGCGGCGGTCGATGGCCGGGGTAATTGGGTCGGCATAACGGCTACGATCAACACCGGATTCGGCTCCAAGGTCGTCGTGCCCGGCACGGGTCTGGTGCTGAACAACGAGATGGACGATTTTTCGATCGCGCCGGGCGTACCCAACTCGGCTGGGCTCTTGGGCGCCGAGGCCAACGCGGTCGAGCCGGGCAAACGGCCCCTCTCGAGCATGAGCC
Source organism: uncultured Planctomycetaceae bacterium (assembly GCA_964505115.1). Taxonomy (GTDB): domain Bacteria; phylum Planctomycetota; class Planctomycetia; order Pirellulales; family Thermoguttaceae; genus CAZDHN01. The sequence continues at coordinate 8,789 of CAZDHN010000119.1, read as the reverse complement.
CGACAATCGTGCTCGACGATGGCCGTCCGATCATGACCGTCGGCGCGGCCGGCGGGCCGACGATCATCACGCAGGTGGTGATGGCGATTGTCGGCCGTCTCGATTTCGGCCTCGACCTGACCGCCGCCCTGGCCGGCCCCCGAATCCATCACCAGTGGCGTCCCGACCAGCTCAAGGCGCAGACATCGCTCGGCCCGGAGATTATCGACTCGCTGAAGCAACGCGGCCACGACGTGCTTAGCGTGAAGGGTATCGGCATCACCCAAGCGATTGCCCTCTCGGCCGACGGCAAGTGCTTCGTCGGCGTACACGACCCCCGCGTGCCCGGCAAGGCCGCTGGGCCGTGAACGAATGATTCACCCGTAGCTGGATTCGCAAGAATTCAGCCGCGATACGACGAACTGAATTCTTGCGAATCCGACTACACAATCCATCTTCACGGCTCCCGTCATGTCCGACGTTTTGGCGAAATGCGAAGTCTGCCGGAGTCTGCTGGACGAGGAGGATCTGTTCTGCGCTAATTGCGGGACGGAAGCGCCTCGGCGCAAGGAGGATTCGGCCGGGGCGACGGACTCGTCGCGGCTGGCCACGCACAACTTCGAGTGTTCCGGCTGCGGGGCGGCGATGAGTTTCGACGCCAAGGCCGGCAGCCTGCGATGCCCCTTCTGCGGCTCGCTCAACATGGTCCGCAAGAAAGACGCCAAGATTCTTGCGCCGCATGCGGTGGTGCCGTTTCAGGTCGAGCGATCCGAGGCGGTAACCGCAATGCGCCGCTGGCTGGGGCACGGGTTCTTCAGGCCGGGCGACCTTTCCCAGCGGGCGGCAGTGGTGGAAATGACGCCAGTCTATGTCCCCTACTGGATTTTTAACGCACAAACCCACACCTACTGGACGGCCGATTCCAGCAACACGCCGCCGCACGCCCGTGGCGATTGGTATCCGCTATCGGGCGAGCATCGCGGCAGCCATTCGGGCCTGCTGATCGGCGCTAGCGGCGCACTGACCCGGGCCGAGACGTCCGAGATCTGCCCGTTCGACCAATCGACCGCCGTTCCGCCCGACCGGCTCGACCTCGACGGCGTAACCGTCGAGCAGTTCAGCGTGCCGCGCAAGTACGCTCGGCCTCCGGCCCGGCAGGGGCTCGAACAACTCGATGCCGAAGCGTGTGCGCGGAGTTACGTGCCGGGTCGGGCGCGAAACGTGCATGCGAACGTGCGAATCGAGGAACTGGCCGGCGAACCCGTGCTGCTGCCGGTTTGGATCATGGCCTATCGCTACCGCGGCCGCCTGTTCCGATTCCTCGTCAACGGCCAAACAGGCCGCTCGACCGGCCGGGCCCCCGTCTCCTTCAAGAAGATATTCCTGCTCGTCGCCATCGTGCTGGCCGCCGCGCTCTTCCTCTTGCTGCTGGCGCGGTGATATGAGGCCCACAGGGCGAAACAAAACCAGGATGATACTGGATTCCACTACCATCAACGTGCCCTCCGAGAGCCAGGTGAAGCAGGCCGACTACTTCGGCTTGGTCAGCGGCCGTTCCAGAAATCGAAAAGGTCCGACCGATCGTCTTCTCTCCGGGCAACCGAGCCTACTACGGGCTTGGGGCATCGTTGGGCAAGGCGTTTTCGATCGGAAAGGAAATCCGAGGCGAGTATCAAACCAGGCGCCAGTGTAGGCGTCAAGGGCTGCCGTTCCGGAATATACAATCGCTGAATTGGGGGTGGTTTCGATGTCACGGCCAGACACGATCAGTCGGTACAGGGAATTTCTCAAGGACACGATCCGCAAGCAGGTCGATTTCTCTCAAACCGACCAGCGGCGTGGCCTGGCGCCGCCACCGATCGAAAAGCCGTACCCGGCCGACGCCACGCGGATCGCGCTCGTTCCGCCCGACCGGTGGCAAGAGGTTAAGCCGGTCGACCTGCTCGCGGCGATCACCAACCGCCAGAGCCATCGGAGCTTCATGAAGGAACCGCTGAGCCTGGAGGAGCTTTCGATGCTGCTTTGGGCGACTCAGGGCATACGGGGTCCGGTCGCGCGTGGCTCGGCCTTTCGCACGGTGCCCTCCGCGGGCTGCCGCCACGCCCTGGAAACGTATCTCGCCGTGCGGCAAGTCAAAGGGCTGACCGCCGGATTCTACCGCTATCTGCCCGTCGAACACGAGCTGCTGCTGGAGTACCACGAGGAGCAGGCGACCGAGAAGATCGCCGAGGCCGCCTTCGGTCAATCGTTCCTGGCCCGCGCCGCGGTCGTGTTCCTCTGGACAACGATCCCCTACCGGATGGAATGGCGCTACGGCAGCGCCGCGCATCGGGTCATCGCGCTGGACGCCGGCCACGTCTGCCAGAATCTATACCTGGCTTGCGAGGCCATAGACGCGGGCGCCTGCGCCATTGCCGCCTACGACCAGCAAGAAATGGATCGGCTCCTGCGGGTCGACGGCCAAGACGAATTTACGATCTATCTGGCGCCGGTTGGCAAGGTGTAGTGACATCCCTTCGCCCATTCCGTATCATGGGCATCAGACACTTTGGCCTATTGACCCTTGCATAGCCAATGATCGAGGGCGAAGCCCGGTTCCCCGGCGGAACCCCCTTGATCCGCGCATTGACTATGCAAAGATCAATAAATCAGGAGCTTGCCGATGACTTGTTACTGCCGCTTCGCATTGATCATGTTTTTTGTGGCCGCCTTGCTTACCACCATGGCATCCGCCGACAGCGCTGCCCCGGCGTCGAGGCCCAACATTGTCCTCGTCATGGCGGACGATCTCGGCTGGTCGGATATTGGCTGCCACGGCGGCGAGATTCGTACGCCGCACATTGATTCGCTGGCCAGGGACGGCGTGCGGTTCAGGCAGTTCTACAATAATTCGATCTGCGGACCGACGCGGGCTTCACTTCTGACCGGGCTGTACTGCCAGCAGGTTGGTCATCCGGGAACTCGATGGAACGAGCCAAAGGATTTCAGCAAGTGCGTCACGATCTCCGAACTGCTGCAAGCGGCCGGTTATCGCACGATGATGGTGGGAAAATGGCAAGGTCGAGATCTGGCGGTCGATCGGGGATTCGATCGTTTCTTCGGCCCGATGTGTCGGGCGAAAATCAGTTACTTCCACGAAGTCGACAAAAATCCCTATGTTGTTGACCGTGAGCCTTGGGAACTACCCAAGGATTTCTATCTGACCGACGCCATCAATGATTTCGCCAATCAATTCCTGCGGAGGCTCTCCAGCGCGAGGAACCCTTCTTCCTCTACGTGGCACACATCGCGCCGCATTGGCCGCTACACGCCCGCGAAGCCGACATCGCGCCCTATCGCCGGCAGTACCGGGAACACGGCTGGGACGAGTGGCGGTCGCGGCGTTTCCAGAAGCAACACGAGTTGGGCGTCATCCCCGATAGTTGGGCACTGTCTCCGCGGCCGGCAAGCGTTCGCGACTGGTCGGCGGACCCGCACAAGGATTGGCAGGCCCAGCGCATGGCGGTCTACGCCGCGCAGGTAGAGGCCGTCGACCGCGGATTGGATGAACTGCTGGAGACACTCGACAAGGCCGGCAAGACGGACAACACGCTGGTTCTGTTTCTCTCCGACAATGGGGCCGCTCCGGACGGCGGACTTTCGCCTTCGGCGAGCGGTTTCGGCTTCACGCCAAAAGCAAAGAACGATCGCTGGCGGAAGGACGGCGTGCCGATTCGTCCGGGCAGTGGCCCCAAGAACCTTCCCGGCCCCCACGATACCTTCGCCGCCTACGGGCTGGCCTGGGCCAATGTGAGCGACACGCCGCTGCGCGGCACTAAGCTGACCGGCTACGAGGGCGGCATCCGCACGCCGTTGGTTGCCCGCTGGCCCGCCGTGATCCGTCAACGCGGAGAGTTTAGCGACCACGTGGGCCACGTGATCGACATCATGGCCACCTGTTTGGATGTAGCGGGCGAAAAGTATCCCGCCGAGTTCAAAGACCGCAAGCCGTTGCCGCTGGAAGGCAAGAGCCTGCTGCCCGTCTTCCAGGCCGGCACGGCTCAAGAGCATGAAGTGCTATGTTGGAGCGTACCGCGGCATCAGGCGATACGCATGGGCAAATGGAAAGCCGTTCGTCCCAGGCGCGGCGGATCGTGGCAGCTCTTCGATCTCGAAGCCGACGGAACCGAGACGGTCGACCTCGCGGAAAAAGAGCCCCAGCGGACAAAAGAACTGGCAGCCCGGTTTGAAGCGTGGCGCAAACGAGTGGGAGCAGAATGATCAAACAAACGCCCCTTTGCCGTGTAAACAGCGGCTTAACTGATCTTTGCGTGGAGCGATAATCGCCGAGCCAATACGGAGCACCTTCACGTGAAGAGACATCCAGAGAAATTCGGGCCGTTCTATCTTTCGCTTCTCGTGGCTTTCGCGATTGGCTTATGCACGGCGGCCACTGCCGGCGACGTGATCATTAAGTTAGCCGATCTCGACATCGCCGATCTCCAGGACTTGGCGGATGCGCTGAGCAAGCACAAAGCGGGGCAAAAGGTCGAGATCGTCGTTCGCCGCGACGATATCCAAAGAACACTTTCCCTAACGCTCGGTGAACCCCGCGGGACTCCGTGAGGGAAGTTGCCTGACGCGCCACGGGTTCGGCGTCACCAGGCGAGGGCACTGATCGAACCGTTGGCCCCAAAACCCGCCGGTCCAGCGGACATCCGTCGCCGAAATGCTTCGCAATCCGTCGTTGACTCTCACGGTCAAGTCTCCTTGATCATTGAGAAACCCAGAACGTCCGTCTATTTCTTACCCTTGAGTTCGGGCACGCTGCCGCAGTCGATGAAGAGATTGCCATCCGTCGTGGATGCCGCCCATAATCCTGGCCGGCTCTCTTTCATGACCGTGGAACACCCCTGGAAGACGTTGCCGAGATAGAGACTGGGGCAGGTGTTGCCCAGTCCGTCCGGGTTGAGAGCCAAGGCGGCCGAGTCTTTCTCGTTGAAGCCGTTTATGCAATTGCCGATCAGCTTGAAGCGGCCCGAGATAACGACGGCCTGCTTGATCTCCTTTGCCTCGCCCCGGTTGATCGTGTTGTTGCGAAACAGCGAGGTGCTGCTGCCGTACGAATCCAAGATGACAGGCTGCCGGCAGCCGCTGATCGTGTTGTCGTGGATGTTCCAGTTGGCCGAAGGCGGGATCGCCTCGAAAGCGTCGCCTACCTTTGTCTCGCGCGGCTTCTTGAGCTTGAATCTTACCGTCTCCGGCCGGGCGGCGCCGATGACCGCGTCGATGACCGACTCGCCGGACGGCTTGCTGCCCGAAAGCCACACCAAACGCCAGCCCTCGCACTGCCGCGTTTTTCGATGGTCCAACGGAACGCTCGCCCGTGCCGGCACGAAGGTGGTCGGATCGACGACCTCGCCCACCCGCGATCTGGTTCGTCCAGTAATGATGCCCTTTCCGCAGTTGCGGATCAGGTTATCGTGAACGTTCACGTTCACCGCCGGCTCGTCGATCTTGATGGCGGTTACGTTGGGATCGTGGAGGCCGCGGACGTAGATCTGGTTGTTGCTGATGATCGCGTCGGATGCACTGAGCCCAACGGCGGTTCGGGGGACCGACTTATCGCCGATCTCCGTCATGTCGAAGATATTGCCCGTGATTGTCGTGTTGGCGGAAGCGTAGTGGGTTGGGTCGGAGCGGCCCAATGCCTCCACGGCCGATGAGCCGAAGTTGACGAAGAGGTTGTTGGCGATGATCACCTGCGTGGAGCCGACGGCGGAACGGATGGCGCATCCGCCGTAGGGCACGTTGCTCTCGAAGACGTTGTCGGCAATAAGGTGCTGCCCGGCGCCGAGCGTGGGGAAGGACTCATCGCGGTTGTAGGTGCCCAGGTTGCCCATGGCCACGGTTCCGGAATTCCGCACGTAATTGCCAACGAACTTGACGAAACGCGACGCGCCTTCCCAGGCACAACCCCCGACGTCGACGATACGGCAGTAGAGCACGCTTGTATTCTCGGGTCCGCAGGTTACGTCGTTGAAGGCGTTTCGCCCGCAGTCGGTGGCCGAACAACGCAGGTAGGTCAACTGCTTGGTACGGGATTCGTTCGGTCTGGTGGCCCCACGTCCTCGGCACGAGCCGACGAAGCACTCGGAGGCCATGCGCGTGCCGTGGCAGTTCTCGATCAGCACCCGCTCGGTGCCGCTGACTGTCGTCGCATTACAGTTTTTGGCCGCGAATCCCCAGAAGTAGCTCGACCCGAGCATGCGCAGCGCGCCGCACTGATCCCGTTTGTCGAAGCCCGAGTGCCCCACCATCGTGAAGTTGCGCAGCGTGGCCTCCGTGCCCTGGCTCACTAGTATGCAAGCGCCGTTCCCCTCGCTGATATCAAGTACGGTGTGAACGGGGTTGGCGCCTTCGATGACGATGCCCTGGGGGGTAGATACTCTCAACCCCTTGGCCAGCCGGTAGTGCCCGATGGGTACGTGCAGGTTGCGCTTCTCCTTGAGCGCCCGATCGATGGCCGCCTGAAGCGCCCGGTCGTCGCAGTGGCGCAGCGCGGCGGCGGTGACCGTTCGAGTGGGAGCGTCCTTCAAGCTGATGACGTTGCCGTCGATCTTCTCAATGGTCGTGACTAACTGTCCCCGGGCGGAGAAGACGACGGTGTATCCCTTTTGCCAGTCGTGCTTGTTGAAACGCACCTCGATCCCGTCACGAAGCGGCTGCCAGTCGCCGGTTATCGGCACGGTCGGCTGCCAGGTGCGCGAGAGATCCTCGCTCCAGCGGAAGCTGTTCGATCCTTGCGGCACGTCGAGCATCAGGACCAGCCAGTCACCCTGGCTGCCGTCGCAGCCTCGGATCTCCGCCTTGTCGCCCAGCGGCTTCTCCCATCCCACGACGCCCCTGGGACCCCAGATCGCTTTCTTCACATAATGCGGATTGCACTCGGAAAGCATCACCCCCTGGCCGACCTTGAAGTCGCCGGCCTCTTTGACCGTGATCTGCTTGGAGCCGGTCGTCGCCTTGGCCGTGGTCTGGAACTTCGAGCCCGAGGCGCCGAAGTCGCGGACGTTAAGCCAGCCGCTCGGTGTATCGGCGGCAAATGCTGTCGTGCTGATTAAGATAAACGCCGCCGTTAGTATCATCAAATGTCTGGCCATGTGTTGTCTCGCGGGGCAAGGGAATCTTGTACGACTGGTCTGTATCATCGAAAGTGATGGGTGCCACTGCTGGCTTGCCCAGCAGTGCGAAGTACAATAGCCGCTAAGACACTGCTGGGCAAGCCAGCAGTGGCACCCTGCGAAACATCTCCTGCCCTCACCCCCGGTCCCTCTCCCAAAGGGAGAGGGGAGATACTGTAGACACTTTCTTAGATCGGCTGTCGCCCGACCTTCTTGATCCATTCTCGGGCGAACTCGGCGCTTGGCAATCCAATGTCGAGCACCGTGTTGGCCAGGAAGATCAGTTCGTGGATACGTTTCTCCTTGAGCCACTTCAACCCCAGTTCGCACTGCTGCCGCATCAACTCGACGGGCACCGGGCGGGCGTTGGGGTAGTCCCACATATACATCCCCAGGGCGATGCGGCATTTCTTCGGCGCAATGGCCTCCAACGCCGCCAGGCTTTCTTCCAACCGTGGCAGTTCCTTGGAATTCCAGGTCCACAAGGTCAGAACGTCGAACAGATCGAGAAAATCGGCCAGCGGCGGATCGCAACCAATGTAGCGGGGATGCTTCTTGAGCAGTTCGTGGCTATAGAGCGTGACCCAGATATCCATCGGGCGGCCCAGCGATTTCAGCCTCGTCCGGGCGGATTTCAATTCGTCGGGGGTCGAGGCCGGCCGGCCGACATAGCGTCCGTCGGCCTGCTTCTTGCGGTCGATGATGAAATCGTCCAAATAGATCCCGCTGATATTGGGATACTTCTTGGCCAGCGGCAGCACGTAATGCAATTCATTCATGCCCCCCTTGCCGCCGCTGCCGACCACCGACCAGACGACCCTATCCAGCGGCCGGAACGAGATGGCGTACTGGTCGAAGGCCGTTTTGGCCCGCCACTGCTGGTTGTCGGTGGGAAGCCGGGGTAGATTGCTGGAGCGGATGAGCAGGAGGTTGGGGATGTCGAGATAAAACGCTCCCTCGGCCGGTGTCATCCGGGAACCGCCGCGGCGATCGCCCTTTTCCAAGGAATCGTTGTCGAGGCTGGCGGGCACGGTGAATATCCACATATGGTCTCGAACCGTGGATCGTGCCGCTTCAGCCGCCGCCGCTTCGGCCGCTCGGCTCTGGCCGCCGGCCAACCCCAACGACGCCGCTCCCGCCGCGGTAGCCCCCAAAAAAGCCCGTCGCGATGTTCGATCTTCACGCGTATCGTCTCGCATAACAACCTCCCATGAGTAAGGGTTCACCATGCCGTTGTTTCCAATGCAAGCAACCGTCGCGTCATTCCACAACAAACCGCCCCTCGGCACGCATTCCCGAAACCCACTCCGTCACCTCTATTCGCCACGTGCCGCGCTGGGCCGTCAGTGGCAAGCGGAGCGGTACGGATACCTGCCCATCCACAATTCTCCGATAACGGGCAACACCGGTCCAGGGCTGGCCGTCGGGTTTGGTGACGCTAATTTCCGCGAGTTGGCGGCCAGGTATGACTTGGCCCTTTGCGTCCAGCACGGCCAACTCGATTGCCGCTTCGCTGCCTGGCGAAAGCTTTGCGGGGCAGCGAAAAGCCAGCTTCTCGATCGCGCTGGGGAAGGCGGCCAACAGGGCGGCGCCGCCGGGCTCCAAATGCACTGAAAAGTCCTGGCCGTCGCCCTCCGACTTGCCCTC
>CAZDHN010000118.1:0-12106 GCA_964505115.1 uncultured Planctomycetaceae bacterium | reverse complement strand
AAGCTCCGGAAGAGGCGGAACGCAAAGCGCGTGCCGACATGCGCAAGTCGGCCGATAGATTCGCCAGACTGATTGTCACGGGAAGCCTCGCATCAGAGGAAACTTGATTCGACTTTTCAACCACCACAGCATCTTGGTATGTAACGAGAAAGGGTCCGCTATGTGTTTAACCAAAAGATGGCCGTATCTTCCGACCGTGGCACTGGTTCTGTTCACCGTTTCACCCGCCCGGGCGGTAATGGTGACCAACGTGACCACCGGCACCGTATTGTTCTTCGACGACTTCGAGGGGCTGGGGACCGCGGTCAGCCATGTTCCGTATTCGGACAACTCCGGCGACTTCGACCCGCTGGCAGTGATCGGCACCTGGTCGCCCGATGAGTCGGCGCAAACGATGATCCAAGTGACCGACTCGACCACCGCGCCCGACCCGGGCTCCTGGTGGGGAGACAACTACCTGCGAATGAATAGCAGCATCAACGAGAACATATACATATTTGGCGACCTCTTCGAGGCGCAGACCGTGGCCGAGCATGACGGCGACTTGATCCACTGGGAGATGATGGTCAACATATCGACAACGCAGACCAGCCCGGCCATCGTGGGCCTGTTCAAGGACACGGGCGGGCAGTTGGTCCACATTCTAGCAGACACAAATGGGGGGATTCGCAGCTATTCGGGCGGCTACGCGTCAACGGGGCTGACCTTCACGCCGGGCGAGTGGATGAGAGTTGAGTTGGACTACACGATCGGAGCCAACACATTCGACCTGACAGTGGACGGCACAACGGCCGCGAATCTGGGGCTCTACACTCCCGATTCCGGCGGCGGGGTGGGCATGATTCGTCTCGGCGCTAGGCCCGACGGCACTTACTTCGACGCCACCCTGGTGCCCGAGCCGAGCGCAATGGCACTGCTATTTATCGGTGGGCTGTGTTTGAGCATTGGGTCGCGGCGAAGGCGTCGCGGTTAGGCCGTCCGTGCCAGTTTCCGTTTGGCCATATTTCATGCCACGAACAGTTGCACCTCGCAAGGACGAGCCATGCACGTCAATCGGACCTTTGATCATCGGCCGGCTTTCCGCGGTTTCACGCTCGTGGAGCTATTGGTGGTAATCACCATCATCGGCATCCTGATCGCCCTGTTGCTGCCGGCGGTTCAATCGGCCCGGGAGGCAGCGCGGCGGATGCAGTGCGGCAACAACCTCAAGCAACTCGTGCTGGCGCTGCACAACTACCACGCCACGCACGAAACGTGGCCTCCCGGCGCGTTGGTCTCCAATAACCTTTCCTGGAACGTGCTGGTCCTCCCGTTCATCGAGCAGCAGGCAGTTTACGACCTGTTCGAGTTCGGCGAGGGCGAGTTCAACGGCGGTTCCAACCGGGAGGGGCCGAACAAGAACATCCACGCCCTGAACCGGATCGACGGATTCCTTTGCCCCAGCAGCATCCGGCAGCAGTCCGCGCATCCCAGCAGCACGCTGATTGACGGACGGAAGACCTACACATCGCACTACTACGGCGTGGCCGGGCCAAAGGGAGACGATCCGTGGGGCAATCCGTATCCGTATGACGGCACGTCGGACTACTACGGCGGGTTCGCCACCGGCGGCGTGCTGGGTAGAAATTCCGCCGTGCGGATGTCCGATATAATGGACGGAACAAGTAATACGCTGGCCCTGGGCGAGGTGGCCCTGCAAATCGGTCCGCCCGTCGGATACGGACCGACTGGCGGCGGCGACGGCGCGAGTTGGGTCCGCGGGCTCGCCTTCGGCACGACCAACCCGGCGGGCATGTCCAGCGCGAAGAACGTGGCGGTGGGAATCAACCAGCCGTCGCCCGAGTTTAACGACGACCCGTTCGGCAGTTTCCACCCCGGCGGCGCCACGTTCGCCAAGTGCGACGGTAGCGTGGCGTTCGTCTCGGAGAATATCGACATGGCCGTCTACAAATCGTCGGCCAGCCGCGACCGGGGTGAAGTGGAGGTTATCCAGTGATGCGTTGGTTTGCCCGTAACGCCCGAACGTGGAACGACAATGTCTGACGGAACTCGCCTTAACGCCACGAAAGGGGACAGGTCCATGTTTTCGGCTTGTACTTCCAACGAAATGGATAATCAGCCGGCCGAAAAATGGACCAGTCCCCGGTGTAGGGGCGTTATCGCGTCGGCACTGGCCTGCTGGTTGTTCGTCACGATCGGCTGTGGCGGCGGCGACCCGAGCCGATGTGACCTGAGCGGCTCGGTCAGCTTCCAAGGCAAACCGGTGCCGGCCGGATCGATTACGTTCGAGCCCGACGTTTCCCAAGGCAGCCACGGCCCGCAGGGTTTCTCCGGCATTAGCAACGGTCGCTACGATACGAGCGAGTCGGGCAAGCCGGTGCCGTTTGGGCGGGTGATTGTGAGGGTTGTCGGTTTCGACGGCTCGACGGCGGCCGCCGATTCCGACGGCCAGTTCTCACCCGGCCGGCCGCTTTTCCCCACCTACACGACCCACCTGGACGTTTCCAAGCAAAGCGCAACCTTCGATTTCGAGATCCCCGCGCAGCGACCGTAGGCGAGCAGGTCGGGCACTCCGAGGCCGACCTGCCTGGCGGAACACACCTTAACAGTTCACCCCAAGCCACCGAAGGAGCACATCATGCACCCCGTACCCCGTTCGACGACAGTCGCGATCGCGGCTCTGCTTGTCGCCACGTCACTTTGCCACGCGGCGGAGGAAAAGCTTACGCCCAAGAACCTCAAGGCGGCTCGGCGAGCCGCGGCATGGAAAACGCGACGTATCATCATGAACAATGACGGCAACGATTCTCGGGAAGCCAAGCAGAAGACCCGCGAGGCGTTTCTCAACTCACGTTCCACGCCACTTGCCGGAACCCAAACCGACGCGATCTTCTATTGCGACGGTATTTGGGGAACCTTCACGCATCGAAGTCCGACCGCCGATCTGCGCGCCGGAAGTGATCGCGGGTACAAGGAATGGGCCGTCGACCTCGTTAAGGACGGAGGGCCCGACCCGCTGGCGAGTGTGATCGGCTTCGGGCACCGCAACGGCATGGAAGTCTTCTGGTCGCTCAGAATGAACGATACGCACGACTCGGGCGATCCGACCATGATGAGCGATTGGAAAAAATCGCATTCCGGTTGTCTGGTTGGTAAACTTGAAGATAGGGGAAATTATCGAGGAGGTGGTCGACGCTGGTCGGCGGTCGATTATTCCAAGAAGAAGGTGCGTGATCGGACGGTCGGCTGGTTCGACGAGGTAGCCGAGAAATATGATGTCGATGGATTTGAACTCGACTTCTTCCGTCATCCGATCTTTTTCAAGAATCCACTGCATGGCAAACCGGCAACCGAAGAGAATCTCGACCGGATGACGGAAGTAATCCGGCGGATCCGCGAGGTGGCTGATCGACATGCCTTGCGACGGGGACGCCCTATCCTGCTGACGGTTCGCTTGCCCGACTCGGTCGGCTACTGTCGGGAAATGGGACTCGACCTACGACGATGGCTCGAGGCCGGTCTGATCGACATGATGACCGTCAGCGGCTACTTCCGGCTCAACCCGTGGAAAACGAGCGTTGAGCTAGGACATCATTACAATGTTCCCGTCTACGCCAGTTTGAGCGATTCGAGAATCAGGCAGCCAAAACGTAAGTTTAAGAGCTCGATCGAGGAATATCGTGCCCGCGCGATGGATGCGTGGAAGTCGGGCGTTGATGGGATTTACATTTTCAACCTATTTAACCCGAACTCGCCAGTGTTTCGAGAGGTTGGCGATCCCGCATCCCTTGCGACAATGGATAAAGTTTACACAACCGGTGCTAGAAGTGTTAAAGTCGCCCAGTACTGGATCGCCGACGGCCTAAAATATCTCGGCCGACCATATCCCTTGCCCGACCGTCCGCAAACCCTTTCCATGGACAAGCCAGTCACCGTCGCCCTGAACATCTGGGACGACCTTGCGGGAGTGGATTCCAAGCGGCGGGCGACCCTGCGACTCTGCCTGACCGACCTGGCTCAGACGTCACGGTTGACCGTCACACTTAACGGCCACACGCTCAAGGAAGGAACGCTCAGTGCGGACGGTCTGGTTGTCTATCCGATACCAAGCGACCACCTCAAGGTTGGCGAAAACCAGTTTGTCTTTACGCTGACCACGCCTCAACCAACAGAAGCCAAAGGCAAGAATGCCATTCTTCGCGATTTGTACGTTCTGATTGAGAACGCTTCGTCCAAGTAGCGCCCTGTCAGTAGGTATTCATTGATCCTTGCATAGTCAATGCGCGGATCAAGGGTGTTCCGCCGGGGAATCGAGCTTCGCCCTCGAGCATTGACTATGCAAGGGTCAATAGCGTATCCAGCGTCGACGAAACCCTGCCCCTCGGGCGGGCGGCACTGTTGAAGTGTGCCACTGGCTCCGCCAGTGCTTCCGTCGGAACTCTCTGCAATGGCTCCCTCGGGCATGCCGTGGATTCGGCGGGAGGCCCAGGCAAGTAGGCCAGGCACCCGAGGCTGACAAGCTCAATCCACCATGAACCGGCCACCCTTGTCGGCTTCGATATCTTCTGAGACAATCGGTTTGTGGATTACGGTCCGCGCTTGGCGCGGTTGCGGAACTCCCGCACACCGAGCATTCTCACAATCCCATAAGCTTCAGCACGATAAAAGGAACACTATCCATGGCAATACTACCTGAATCGGTAAGCAAGGCTTGGGACGACCGCAAGGGGCCGATCGTGTTGACCACGGTCGACGCGGCCGGGATACCCAACTCGATCTACGCCACTTGCGTGAGCAAGTTCGGCGAGGAGCGGCTCGTCGTGGCCGACAACTACTTCGACAAGACACGCCGGAACATCCAGGCCGGCAGCCGGGGCTCGATCTTGTTCATCACCAAGGAAGACAAGGCCTTCCAGGTCAAGGGTCCGATCGAGTACCACACCGACGGCGAAGTCTTCGACGACATGAAGCAATGGAACCCCGCCAAGCACCCCGGCAACGCTGCCGCGGCCTTGAAGGTCGAGGAAGTCTACAGCGGCGCCGAGCGACTGCTGTAAGCACGGCCCACAACTTCGGTGGACTTGCGATGTCGGACCGCAACACCAAAACGCCTCAACGCGGCACGCGGCGTAACCGGCGTTGGCTGGCGCTGGTCGGGATTGGCCTGCTGTTGGTGCTGGCGGCCGTTGCGTATCGGTTTTTCGGGCTCTCGTTGCCGGTTGGCGAGGGAGCGGCGGGACCGACGGTTGATCGAGCACCGTTCGCCCAGCCGTGGACCGATCGCCAGGTTCTGCTTTTGGGAATCGGCGATAGCATTACGGCCGGATACGGCGTGAACGATGCTTATTCGTACGTCGGGCGTTTGGCAAAAAACCCCAAGGATGAATTTGCCGACATGCGGGGATTGTGTCTGTCGGCCGTTTTCTCCAACCTTGACAAACTTAACATCTCCCGATCGGGCTCGACCTCGATCCATCACCTCGACTACGTGCAAGATCTGCTCGTCGAGCAGGACCCCGCCGTGTTCGGCCTGATCGTGATGACCAGCGGCGGCAACGACCTGATCCACAACTACGGCCGAACCGCGCCGCGCGAAGGCGCCATGTACGGTGCCAGCATCGAGCAAGCCGGGCCGTGGATCGAATCTTACGAGAAGCGGCTCGGGCGGATACTCGATCTGATCGCCCAGCGTTTCCCGGGCGGATGCCTTGTCTTCCTGGCCGACATTTACGATCCGACCGACGGGGTAGGTGACGCCGAGCGAGGCGGACTGCCCGCCTGGCCCGACGCCATGAAGATACTCGAAGCCTACAACGACGTCATCCGCCGCTGTGCGGCCGAGCGGCCGTTCGTGCACATGGTGCCTATCCACGACGATTTCCTCGGCCACGGTTTCCATTGCACGCAGCCGTGGAGTGAGCACTATCGGGCAGACGATCCACACTACTGGTTCGCCCCGAACATCGAGGACCCGACCGACCGCGGCTACGACGCCATCCGCCGCCGCTTCCTCATCGAAATCGCCAAACAGGCCGACCGCTTCCGGACGGTGGACGGCAAGGAAGTGGCGAACGCGGGTTCAGGAAATCCGAACCCTCTTCCCCCGCCGCCGGCCAATCGGCCGTGACGAGTTCTAGGCCGTTCCTGAAGAGGACCGTTGCCAGAGACTTGGGTGCCACTGGCGTCTCGCCAGTGTTCTTGAGCCCCGGGCTTGCAGTCTCCCGCTCCAAACGCATGGCCGAACTGCCAGCGTTCCGCGAGAAACGAACGAATACTCGGCTCCCGGCACAAGCCGAGTCTTGAAGGCACTGGCAGGATGCCAGTGGCACCCAGGCGATCTAGCCCACCGGTTAGTACGACACGCTTCGTGCGCGAACTTGATCACCCTCACCCCCGGCCCCTCTCCCAAAGGGAGAGGGGAGATTTTGCAGACACCTTCTTCCCAGCTACCGCTTCTCCTCGACGAATCGGGCGTACCTCTCGGCTATCTTCGCCTGGCGGGGATCGCCTTCGTGGAAGAGGTAGCGGTAGCGGAAGGTTACGCTCTGGCCCGACTTGATCGTCATGTCGCCCGTGCCCGGCGGTTCGCCGCCGATGGCGTGAGCGCCAAAGGGGTCGGCGGCCACGTAGCCGTATCCGCGTGCCATCCACCAGGTGGGATACCTCGGGTTGGAGGGATGGTCGAAGATGGCGATGCCGACCGTCTTGCCGTCGACCTTGCCCCAGTAGTCGATCCACTTGGCCCGCTTGCCGAAGACGGCCTTGCCGCTTACGCCCTCGCTGTTGACGGCCTGGCCGTTGGCCGTGGTCACGCCGTGTTTCGGCGCGTTGTCCAGCCGCAGGTTGGGGTGCGTGCGGATGACCATGCTGCCGTGCTTGTCGTCCTTGAACGTCACGTCCCCTTCGCTGGCCTGGATGGTGATCTCCCAGTCGATCGCGCGAACGCCGTCGACCGCATGGAAGGTGATCGCTCGCGTGTCGCTGCAGATGAGCTTGCCGTCAACCGTCACCCACTTGTTAAGCGCCTTGACGACTCCCCGGCCCGCGTCGCTCTTCGCTTCGAGCAGCTTCTCGTGCACGATCCGGCCGGCGTCGTCGTAATCGGCGAAGAAGTTCACGCCGTTGACCGAGCCGTATCCGAAGTACATCGACTTATGATGCACATGGTCGCGCGCTTCGCCGGGCACGTCCGTTTTCATGGGAAAGTTGCGAGTCATGCCGATTCCGTGCGGGCCGACGATGGGGTAGACGATCGGCCGCGGGTATCCGCGGAAGACGTAGGCGGCGAACGGTTTGCCGTCCATCAGCACGTCAACCCGATCGGCCTGCTTAACGACGTCAACTTTCGGTTGCCCTTCCGCCACCGAGCCGCCGGCCAGCAGGGCCGCCAGGATGATGATCCCTCTCATTGCTAATCTCCGCTTGATTGGGAGGACGTTTACGAAACCGTTTGCGACGCGCAATTTCAACGTTTGACCGCCAATTCTTCGCAATTGTTGGACGCATGCTTCACCGGCCCAACAATTCCAATCGACCACCGCGATTGGCCGCAAAACCGTGTCATGAAAACAATACTTTTCCGAAGCGAAGGCATACCGCTCCAATCCAAACGAACATACCAAAGCGCGCGGCCAATTTCAAGGAAAAACGGCTGATTCAAAGGGGGCTAACCGCGCCTGCCACCTTTTCGCTAGCCGGCCAGCAGGTGGCGCTCGACCTGGCGGATGGCGTCGTCGACGTTCCAGCTTTGGTCGGGCAGCTCGACGTTCGAGCCGCTGGCCAGCCAGGCGTCCACGCGCTTTTGGGCCGAAATCACCGTGCTGTGGCTGCGGTGGCCGAAGAAATCGCCGATCTCGCTGAGCGCTGCCCGAGTGTGCTTTCGGGCGAGCCACATGGCCAGCATTCGCGGATGGCTGACGCGCTTGGCCTTGCGGCCGGAATGCAGGCTGGAGGGGTCGAGGCCGAAGACATCGCAGACGGCCTTCTCGATGTCGGGAAGCCGTAGTGCCCGACTGCTATGCCGGATCATATCGGCCAGTGCTTCTTCAGCCAGCCGGAGCGTGATCGGCTGCTCGAGCGCCTCGCTGGTGGCCTGAAGCCGGCAAAGCGCTCCGGATAACTCCCGCGTGTGGCCGGTCAATCGAGCGGCAACAAACTGGTGGACGTTCTTGGGCACCTTCAGGCCGAGCCGCCTGGCCATATGCTCGACAATACCCAGCCGGGTCGAGCAGCCGGGTGGGTCGATGCGGCAGACCATGCCGCTTTCCAGCCGGGTGATCAGTTCGGGGCCCAGTTCGGCCAGTTCGGCCGGTGCCCGATCGGCCGAGAAAACCACCTGCCGCCCGGCACGCAAGAGCGTGTCGACCGTGTAGAGCAACTCGACCAGAGTTGAGCGCTTGCCGCGGAAGAACTGCAAGTCGTCGATCAGCAGAACGCCCACGCCCCGATACTTGCGACGGAAGCTGGGCAACCCGCTGCCACGCACGGCTTCAACGTAGTAGCTGGTGAACTGCTCGGCCGAAAGGTAAACGGCGGCCGCTTCGCAGCGCTTGCGACGCATGGCCGTCCAGATACTTTCCAACAGATGCGTCTTGCCGACGCCGCTTGGGCCGTGTACCAGTAGCGGAGAGAATTGGCCCGGGCATTGGGTCACCATCTCGGCCGAGGCCCTGGCCAGCCGGTTCGATTGCCCGGTGACGAACGACTCGAAGTTGGCGAACCGGCGCCGGCCCGATCCGTTTACGGTTTGCGGGTTGGCGGTCTGTTCGGGCGTGCCGTCGATGCCGTGGATTTTCAATCGAGCGGCGGAGTCCTTTGCCGGCCCGGTCTGATCTGAGCCGGCGGCGCGCGGGTCGGGTAGAGCCGCATTGATACGGAACTCCAGCACGGGGCATTCACCCAGCACGGTCGTGCAGGCGCTTTCGATCTGGCGACGGAAGTTCGATCGGATCCAATCGAGAAAGAATCTGGTCGGGGCGCCGATGGTCAATACGCCGTCGGCCAACTCGAGTTGGGTGCTTTCGCCGAACCACAACTCGAACCGTTTTTTTCCGACCTTGTCGGCGAGTGCTTCTCGCAAAACCGACACGATTTCCATATCGTCCGTGGTCACTTCCTGACCATTCCCAGCGCACACCACTCCCCCCGGAACCACACTATAATGGCACCCATCCGCCCACCCTCTGGAAGGCGAAATGCGGCGAGAGAAGCTTACGCGCATTACGACGGCAACAGCCGTCTTAGTTCCTAATACTATTCGCTGCACGTCGACAACCGCGGTTCCGTCTATTATGCAATAGCGGCAAAATCTCAGTTTGCGATCGTGTCTGATACAGCGTCACATGAGTAAGCTGATTTTAGCCATACTAGCTTTGCTGTCAAATGGGCTGAGCCATGCCGAGAGAAGAATTTTTTTTCTCCGCCTTGCGACGGGTCGATTCTGCGGGAAATACCGACCCGACCGGGGAGCACGCTCAAAAAAATTCCCTCGCGAGGCCGATTGGCCGGCGTGGATAAATTGTCGGCAGCCGTGCTCGGTTAAGGCACTTGCCGCGAAGCTGGCCAGGACGAAAACTCAAACGACAAAACGCTTTGCGCCGATGCTGTCCAAATCGACGCCTGCTTGTGTAGCCCGTGCCAGTCAATGTTAGCCCCGTCGCCAATCAATGTTAGCCCCGTCGCCAATCAATGTTAGCCCCGTCGCCTGCGACGGGTAGAACCAACGAAAACCGCTCCTTCAGCCGGTCGCGGGCGACCGGGCTAACTTTTGGGGCGGTCAGAGGACTAATTCCTTCACGTAGATCTGGCGGGTGTCCCAGCGGCGGAAACCGACCGATTCGTACATGTCGACCGCCGGCCAATTGGCGCTGTCGACCGCAACCACCAGTTTCGGTTGGCCCGACCGACCGGTCAGCCACTGGGCCTGGCGGGCGATTTGCTTCCCCCAGCCTTGCCCTCGGGCGGAAACCACCAGGCCCATGTAAACCAACTCCCATTGCTCCTGAGCCGGGTGATCGGCTAACAGCAGGCAGCCTACGTCCCGCTCGGCGTGCCGGACGATCAGCCAGCGGGCCGGATCGAACTCGCCCGTGGCGCGGTAGCCGGCCAAAACATCCTCCGTCGGGCGAACTCCGTTTAGTTCCGGGCAATCGCGAGTGTCTTGGTAAGTTGCGTCGACCAGTTCAATGAGGCGGTCCTGGTCGGTCGGGTCGTGCGGCTCGAAAGACAGCTCCCCAGCCGGTTCCTGACGTGGAAACTCCTCTTCCAGACAGACCAGATAGAGAAGTTCGGCCAGATGCCGGAATCCGCCGTGCCGCAACAGCGCGTCGTGCGAGCCGGTGACGATCTCCAGCACGACCTGTACCATCCGGACATTCTGGTCGACAAGCAGCCCGCAAGCGGCCTCAAGCAGCGCACGGGCCGTCGTGGCGGGCTCGTCGCGGTCGAGAAGCCTTGGCAGCCAGACGAGGGCCGTATGGCCGGCCTGAACTTGCGAGAAGACGGCCCCCACCAGCCGATCCTCCCGCCGCGCTTCCAGCAGGCCCTCCAACGACATCTCACCCGACCGTACGCCCGCCAGAATCATCTGAACCTGATCCTCCCGGTCGCTTGCCGGCAGATCGCCGAACACCAGCCGCAGCGCACGGGCGGCCCGATCGGGTGGCGTACGGTCGATCTGCGGATTACGGTGGTTCATGTTTGTATCCAGACTCACTTGGCAGCCAGTCGAAGAAGGGTGCCACTGCATTGTCTTCTATACTCCACGCGGTCATAGATTGCGGTTTTTGCGACGTAGTAGCCAGTAGTTGTCAGTTTTCAGTTGTCAGTGATTGAAAACAGCGGCTCTTGCCAGTATTCAGACTGATAACTGATAACTCTATACCAAAACCGCAGTTTGTGACCGCGTTGAGTATACCTACCCTTTCACGGTATGCTGGGTAACTGGTGTCGGTCGGAATCCTGCTTTTCATCGAGCACGATATCCGCCATAATATCCGGAAAGTGAGAGTATTCAAGATGTCGGGCTGTTTCCTTGTTCCCATGCTTTGCGTGGGAACACCATATTGCGACGCTTCGCGTCGCTGAAGCGGAATCTACTTTGACACAACAAAAACTACTTTATTACGGGAGCTTATCAGCCATGAAGAAAACGGTTATTGGGGCGGTTGCCTTGGCGGTTTGGGTGAGCGGCGCGTTTGTCATCGCCCAGGATACCCAGGATGCGCCTCCTCCCGACCAGCAGGAAGCCCCGATCGCGGCACCGCAACCCAATGCCCGTCCCACCGTACCCCAACCCCCGGCGCCCCGACCCGCCGACGTGCCGCCGCCCGCGGCACCCGCACCCGGGCAATCGCCGTCCATGATACCTCCTCCTCCTCCGCCCGACGACGTACCCCAAGCCGCGCCGGGCAGTTCGGGGCCGGGTCCGGCAACGGAGGCGGGATACTTGGGCGTGATTGGCGATGACCGCCACGATCGGGGACGTGGGATTCGCGTGATCGAGGTTCGGCCGGGCGGGCCGGCTCATCTGGCGGGGTTGCTGCCGGGCGACCTGATTGTTGGAGTGTCGGGCGTTCGCGTTCGACAGATGTCGGACATGGTTGACATAATCCGACAATCCCGGCCCGGCACCACACTGGCGTTGGATGTCCATCGCAACAACGAACGCCGCAACGTCCACGTCACCCTTGCCCATCGCCCGATGGTCCAACCGGTGCCCGACGCAACCGGTGGCTCGCCGACCGATCCTCACGGCACAAGAATGCCTACCGGTCCCCCCGACCCCTTCGGCCTCGACAGTCCCCAGCCTCCCCAAGAACCCGTCGCCGATGGTCCCCGCCCCGATGGTCCCCCGCTTCCCCCGAAATCCACCGAGGACAGCGCCCGGCTCGAACTACTCGAACAACGTCTTGACCTCCTGGAAATGCGGATGCAGAAGATGGAGCGCGCGATGGTCGATTTGGCGAAGGCGTTGAAGAGCCGATAACCGTTCGCGGCATGAGATTCCGTCGTCTATTGATAATCAGAAAAGCAGCAATGTCGTGGTGATTCCTCTAGCCCGTATTTCTCACCAACATCGTCACGAGAGGTCGTAAGTTCTGTCGTG
>CAZDHN010000117.1:0-12151 GCA_964505115.1 uncultured Planctomycetaceae bacterium | reverse complement strand
GAGCGTGATCACGCTTACCGGACGTGGGGGTCGTACTGGTTGTGTCGAAGGACTGTCGTTCTGACAGCCCAGACACACGCCGATCAAGAGAAGGACGAGGGGCTGGAAATGCGCTATATGTGGGAATCTATTCATCAGTCCGGCTCTCCGGCTCCATATCAGCGACGCCACTGCGGTAGTCGCAAGCGTCAGTGCGCGAAAACATGCCCCGGCAGTTGGCTGCCGAACAGGCTATTGCTCTGAATGCACGAGCAATGGGTGTCAAGTTGCGATATATCCAACTGCTTACATATTATTGCAGACAGCTTCAAGAGAATCCCGACGATCACCAAAAATGTCCGTTGCCTTGTTCCTTTTTTTCAATCTTGTGTTCCGCAAAAGACGTGCCAAATGGGGCACGATGGCGAGCCAGCGACGTATGTGGGCCATCAGCAAGGCATCTCCAGGCCCTGGCATATCATGATGAGAGCGTCGACACCCATATTGAGAGGATCTCCCGGTCGAAAGTCGGCCAGGCATAGTCAGGGCAATAGGTCAAGGCCGATCTCTTCTGGTCGTTTTTCCGATACGGCAACAGCGACAGTCGTCGGCGTGCTTGGAATGCGGGGCAGAGATATGGGCCTGTTACCGCTCGATCCGTGACGCCTTCGGGGGGGCAGTTCGTCCTTCTCGGGTTCCCAATGGGTCATCGGACGCCTCTACACGCATGTATTTCTAGAGAACGACCACTTCAGGGCGATCGGCGTGATCAGCGTGGTGATTATCACCATGACCACCAGGGCGGAGAACACCGGGCCACTGACCACTCCCAGCCCTTTGCCGATACTCGCAAAGATCAATCCCACCTCGCCGCGTGGGATCATTCCCAGGCCGATGGAAACACGGTCAGTGCGCCGACCGGCCGGAACACCACAAACGAGCTTGCCGGCGATCGCCGCGATGGTGAATGCCAGCGCCAGCCAAAGGGTCTCCGGTTTCAGGAACGTGGCCAGGTTGACTTGCATCCCCATGAGCACAAAGAAGACGGGAGCGAAGATCGCCTCCAGTGGTGCAACCAGCTCCTGCATGGTCATTTTTTGGGAATGCCGCTCAAACTGCTGCTCATTCAAGATCAGTCCTGCCGCGAACGCCCCCACGATCGCAGCCAACTCGATCATGCTTGCCAACCATGCCATGACAAACGCCAGAGCCAAAGGAAACAGCAACTTGCAGTGATGCCGGTCGAGCGCGGTCACAAGGGGCACCACCCATCGGATGAACCGATCGCCGACCAGCAATACCGCTCCCAGGTAGAGACAAGCCAGCAGGGAGATCCTGCCGATTTCCAATACCTGGATCTGCCCGGTGGCCACAATGCCAATGACCACTGCCAGAATGATCAGCCCGAGAACGTCGTCAACCACCGCGGCTCCAAGGATGATTTTGGCTTCGGATGTTTGGAGCTTCCCAAGATCTTTGAGCACGCGGGCGGTAATCCCGACGCTGGTGGCGCATAATGTAGCTGCCAGGAAGAGACGGGCCGGTGTGTCGGAATCGGGCAACAGCCACATCGTGACCAGCAGGCCGAAAGCAAACGGTGCGACGGTACCTACAATGGCTACGGCCAACGCCCGCACTCCTACCTTGAGCATTTCGTCAACGCTCGATTCGAGTCCCACCATGAAGAGCAAGAGGATGACACCGAGATTCGAGAATAGCCACAAGGCAAATCCCATCACGACAAGACTGGTTCCACCGGGACCGGTTACGATTTCGATGATCTGGTGTCCGACTCCGCCTTCGGCGAGTTGCTCAGGGGAGAAAACGTGTTGTGCCGAATCAGCGACCGACTGGCCCGTGAGCCACACCTCATTGAACAACGGGGCGGCATTGCCAAGCTGCATGACGAGGACAAAGAAGGGCCATCCGAGCCAGTAACCTACGTTGCCGAGCACCACTCCAATCAGCAATTCACCGAGGACGGAGGGTTGCTCGAACGTGGTCGCCACCCAGCGTCCGACCCCAGCGACTGCTATGATGACTGCCACTTCCAGCAGGATGATTGAGAAGGGGTCGGCATGGCCCGACTCCGAGCGCCCCGCCCTGCTGCCTTCTAGTTTGGTCGATGCCGGGGAAGGTGGCTCGGTCGCGGACAGGTCAGGCTGATCCTCTGCGGCTGATGCGGTGCTGACCCAACCGATGTTTGTCTGTCGCCAATGGCCTTGCAGGAAGCCCATCAGCAAGAAGGCCAGAATGAGCCAGAACGTAATACGGTAGATTCGGTTCCCGTCGAGTTTTCGCATCCTGGAGTTCCTGCAAGATGTCACGACGATTTCTTCTCTTTCCTTGCCCATAGACGTGAGTCTGCAACCGCCGTGCCAAACAGGATCGGCAGAACCTAGTACGTTTCGGTCGCAACTTGTGCTCGCTCGGCGACTATGCTGCATAGAACCTTGTAGTCCGTCTTAGCCAACGTCGACAAGGCCGCACGCGTCGAGCAGCATCGAGCGCAGAGCGCAGTGGCACGGGCAGTCCGAAACAAGGATGATTTCAGCAACCAACTGTTCCGACAGGCCCAGGCGTTGGGCAAGCTCCGTGATCGAACGCTCACCATTATCGCCAGTTGGGTCGACGGAAAACGCCAACGGGTCTCGAAACCCCGCGTCCGCTGTGCCGATCTGCCCCAAGGGGTTAAGTTCAAAACGAATCTGGTGCTGCTCTCGGAGAGCACGAATCGACGTTAGACACGAGTCAAGCTCCATATCCAAGCTTCTGTGTAAGTCCAACGTTATATTCCAGGTCGCAACCATCCATTGGGATCCCCATTGCTCAAGAGGGGGATCAAGGTCGTGAGGATACGGACACACACTCGAGTACTCAGGTAGTCGTACGCCGTGGTTCATCCGGACCGTTTCAAACTGTTACCTCACTCCAGACTCGTCAATGAGGCGGTGTGCGCTCATGGTGAATTGCCCACGCCTCCTCCCAAGTCCTTCGTATTCCTGCTGGGCTTCCTTCTGGGGTTAGGCAATCCGTTCGTTGGCCGCGCCGAACTCCGCCACGATTCTCTGACCGAGTTTTTTCGACATCGACCATTGTTCTTGCCTCCCACGGGTGTCGCGGTTCATGGTGAAAAGTGTGTATCGGCTTTCGTCCTTGTAGCAGGCTCTGGCGAGCATTTCAATGGGGTTACCCCTCCACGCGGGTAATGGGCGGAATGCGCCCCAATGCAGTGCCTACATGGTCGAGGTAGCTGGCGAGGTCTTCGGACCAGAAGACCATGCTCTTCTTCAGGGCGATGAGCGCTCCGGTCGGCTTGGCCGCAAAACGCTCGGCGACGGCGAGGGATTCCGCCGTCAGATTATTGGGGAAGGTGAGCCTATTCACCAGCCCTAACTCATAGGCCTCTTTAGCGGATAGCGTTTCGCTTTCAAGCAGGATGTCGCTGGCTTTGGCGTGGCCCACGAACCGGGATAAGAACCAGGGCACAACGCCCGGAAAGACGTCCCCGTCCAAAAAACGGTTGACGAAAACGGCATCGTCAGTGGCAATGCGGTAATCGCAGGCAAGGGCAAGCCCCAAGAAACGGAAATCCATCTCACCCTGTAGACTAATGATAACGAAGGTGTCTATTTCTCGGATAACTTCGATAAGACGTCGGAAGGCGTTGGCCTCACGGTAGAACTCATATTGCACCGAGGGAGAGTTGTAGGACCGAACCCTGTCGGAAGCCGTGTGGTGCAAGTGTTCCCAGAATCGGTCGATGGTGGCCGGCGCAAATGTGCCGCGTAGGGCGGTTATGAGTAGAGTTTTTGTCGGGCGGTTACGCAAGTTCTCAAAGAACTGCCACAGCTTTTCGGTCTCTCCCAAGCTGATCACTTGCTGTTCCACGTTGGGGCCGAATTTCAAGACAGCATAGCTCCCGTGGTCTTCGGTGGAGAAAAACTCCTGGGTCTTCTGCCGTTGAGCGGTGTCCTGGTGGTTCATGGCAAAACCTCGGTTGGAGTTTCGCTCACGCGGCGCAGCATGGCCCGGCTGTCGGCTACCGAGCAGCCTTTTCCAACCGCATGCACGATCAATGGGTTGATGTCAAGTTCTGATATCTCGGGGTGGTTGCAGACCATCGTGGACAGCCTCAGGAGAGTCTCGACGATTTCTGGAACGTCGGCGGGCAAGTCTCCGCGGAAACCGTCAAGTACCTTGAAGGAGCGGATTTGGCGAACCATTCGCTCTGCGGAAATGCGCCACATAGGCGCCAGTCGGAAAGAGACATCCTTTAACACTTCCACAAGCGTCCCGCCAAGGCCGAACATCATCAGTGGTCCGAATCGTTGATCGCGGCTGGCCCCGAGGATGACCTCCACGCCCTTCTCCGCCATTTCCTCGACCAATATCCCTTCTACCTGTGCGCCGGGAACGGCTTGGCGAACGTTCTCAAGTATTCTATTGTAGGCAACGGTCGTTTCGCGCGGTCCCCGCACGTTGAGCATCACTCCTCCGGCATCGTACTTGTGCACCACGTCGGCAGACATGACCTTCATGGCGACGGGCGTATCGAAGCTCTCTGCGATCATAGCGGCTTCGTCGGCGCTAGTAGCCACGCCACTTCGAAGCACTGGTAACCCATAGCATTCCAGCAGCGGGCGACACTCGGCCTGGGTCAGGTAGCGTTCCGCCTTGCCGTTCAGGAGGTCCGCTATGATCCGCCGGCCTTTCTCGACATCCACGTCCGCAAATTCGGGCACCTCACGGCTCGGTATCTCGTGCAGGGTCGCAAGCCGGGCGGCGGCGGCAAGGCTCCTGACGGCATCTTCCGGGAACGCGTAGTTGGGGACACTTGCCGAGCGCAGAACATTAATCCCCGGGGCAACGTCCTTGGCACCCATGAACGAGCAGACCACCGGTTTGTCGATCCCCTTGACGGCTTCGGGCACAATCGCTGCTGTTTCCTCGACCTCGGTGACCGACTGGGGTGTGAGAATGACGACCCCCATATCGACACTTTGGTCTTCCAGGACCGTGCGGATAGCCGCCTGATATCGATCGGCCCGGGCATCCCCGATCACGTCGATGGGATTCCGTAGAGAGGCAGTCTCGGGAAGCACACTCCTCAGTCGGGTCTTGGTTTTCTCACTCAACTCCGCGAGTTTCAGGCCGTGCCGCACGGCAGCGTCTGTCGCCATAATACCAGGACCGCCCGCGTTAGTGATGATTGCTACTCGGCTTCCCTTTGGCAGGGGCTGCGTAGCGTAGAGCTCGGCGTAGTCGAACAATTCGGCTATTGTGTCCACGCGCTGAACCCCGCTTTGGATCAGTAAGGCATCGTAGACAGAATCGGAACCGGCCAGCGATCCAGTATGGCTGCTTACGGCCTTGGCACCTTCCGGAGAGCGCCCCGACTTCAAGCATAGTATCGGTTTCCCGGTCACCCAGAAGATCTCTCGCGCCACTTCGATGAATCGCCGGCCGTCCGCGATATCCTCCAGATACATGGCGATTACCGAAGTCTGCTCGTCGTTGGCAAAGTACTCCAGGAGATCGATCTCGTTCACGTCAGCCTTGTTGCCAAAACTGATGAACTTACTGAAGCCTATCTGCCTGTCTTCGGCGTAGTCCAGCACGGAGGTACACAGCGCACCGCTCTGTGACATGAACGCCACATTTCCAGCAGCCGGCATCTTCCGGGCAAAAGTTGCGTTCATGCAAACCTCGGGATTGGTGTTGATCACGCCGAGGCAGTTGGGGCCGATCAAGGAAATGCCGGCGTCCCGAACCTTCTGACGAAGCAGGTTCTCCAACTCCGCTCCTTGCTCGCCGATCTCCTTGAATCCAGCCGAGATAACAACAAGGGCCTTCACGCCTTTCCCAATGGCTTGGTCGACTACATCAAGGACCGCAACGGCGGGGACAATTACAATAGCAAGATCGACACGTCCGGGAATCTCCTGGAGAGAGGGATAGGAGTGAACACCGAAAACAGCAGGGCTCTTCGGATTGACCGGATAAACTGTCCCATTGAACTCAGACAAAAGCAGGTTGCGTAAAATGTCATTTCCGACGGCACCGCGTCGCCTCGAAGCCCCGACGACAGCGATCGAGTTTGGATTAATGACTGCATCAAGCCGTGAAACGGCAATTCTATTCTTCATGCGTAGAGTTCCCTCGTATGTTGTGACTGCGGATAGCAGCCTCGTCACCTTGCGGACCCGGATGGCGCCCTAACGGATCCGACCAACAGTCTGCTCAGCCAAGACTGCAGGACCATTTCTCCACGTTAGGGCAGATAGAATCGACTGACCTGCCGCGCGTCCTGTCATTGAGCCCGTCCCGGCAGAGCCTGTTCCATCTCCACCTTGCGTTGTTGCTCTGTCTTTCTAAAACGGATACTTAGCGATCTTGCTCTTGCCCCTTGCCTCGTCCTTGTCCCTGCCCGAGACCTTGGCCGCGCCTTTGGCGTCGGCCTTGGGACCTACGGCCGTTACGACCTTTTCCGTTTCCGCTGCCGCCGCCACAAGGGCCCATGCCCCTGCCGGTTCGGGAGCCTTGCCCTTCCGGGCCGGTTCCATCTCTAGCTGGCATCGCTATCACCTCCTTTCATACCGTTCATGAAGTACATTGCTGGGTTGAAGCCGCTCGGCCAGGCTGCCAATTCCGTGTGATCGAGCAGCGGGGGCAAGCGGATGCGATTGACCTGTCGAGGCCCTTCCAGTCTGTTTTCCGCTCTTGCCTTGCCCGTGGATTCCAATCCGCAATCGCCGTGCCAATTGGGATGAATGGCGGGTGATCGACATCTGTAGGCCATCAGCAAGGGAGCCTTGATACATCGAAGCCTGGAAATGTCACGATGAGAGTATCACCTCTCATATTGAGAGGTCGCGTTTCGCGACAGCGGAAGAATCGGCCTTGAGAAGATGGGGCGCTTTCCGTGGGGTACGGCGGGCCCGCGCGGCGAGCGACCGATCCTCCAGGATGGCTCTCGTTCTGCAAACCAGGATGCTTCTTCGCCCTTTCTCTCATCTAGTGCGAGATGTTGCCGTGTGGCATTTCACTGTCGTTGGCACGCCAGTTGCGTTCTTACATTGCTGGTGGTGAACAACGGATCGCTGCCATCTGAGACGAGGTTGGAACACGGCGTTTGAAATGCCGCCGAGCAGGCACAAGGCATGGATGTCCTATCCAAGTGAGGTGAAGTCATGGCGACAGGTCACAAGTCAAAACACACGCTCAGTCCACGCAAGTTCGACAAGCTACCAGACCTCGAGTCTGTCTTGTATAAGCAAGAGCTCATCGCTTTCGTCATGCTTTCGATACTGGCAGCCATGTTCGCGCTTGTGATCGTACTGTGAGCTTTTCAAATACGATTGGCCGAGTAGCGCGAACTAACTCGTACTGGCATCGAATCCGGATGACGGATATGACCCGACGTAGGGAAGGAGGCGCGTTATGGCAACTGCTGAAAAGAAGGAATTCGCTCTGGGTTCCCACGACTCCGGTAGAGGAATCGAAGACAAACGCCGCGACTGTATCAGGTGGGCCGAAGGCGCGCTCTTGCTGTTGATCGAGAGTGGAGTGTCGATAATGGTGCTCGTATTGGTTGTGTTGTCGGTGCTAGTAACCTTGTGTGGCTAGTTCTACGTTTATTGATATTCAGAAAGACAATGTAGCGTCGGTTCTCCGTATTTCCCAGAAAAACCGGGCCTCCCGTTGG
Organism: uncultured Planctomycetaceae bacterium; assembly: GCA_964505115.1. Taxonomy (GTDB): domain Bacteria; phylum Planctomycetota; class Planctomycetia; order Pirellulales; family Thermoguttaceae; genus CAZDHN01. The sequence continues at coordinate 4,464 of CAZDHN010000117.1, read as the reverse complement.
TCGGCCCTCGGGAGTTGGATTTCTGAAGGGCAATAGTAGCCACTATTTGACCTGACAGTAATTGCCCATTTTACGATACTATCTGCAGGGGTGTGTCACTCACATGGCAGCATCGAGCGTGTCGCCGTGCTGACGGATGATCTCCTGCAGCTTCGCCAATTCGGACAACGTCGATTTGTGCTCAGTCCACCAACGCTCAAAATCGACACCCATGCGGAATGCATGTGATCCCACTGCCGGTGATCGGCTTGCATGTCTTCGAGTGTGCTGGATTCTCAATTCAACGTACCTGGCTTCTTTCACAATCTGAGGCAAGAAGCAGGAAGCCCACTCTCAAGGAGAGCGGGGACCGTGATTGTTGTGAGGACTCGGCGTCGGCTTTCATTCAACCACCCACACGGTAACGCCGCGGGCCTTCTTGATCAGTTCATGGCAGATGTGGTGCCGCAACGCTTCCTGGAGTAGGGGCCCAGCGTATCGACCTACAACAACTGTGCCGAAGTTCCCTTGCCGGACGACTTCAAGAATATCATTCACGATGTCGGCAGTTGCCACCACGTAACCGTTCACGGGGGACTGTCCCCTTCTCGCAACGAAAGGGGACAGGTCCATGTTTTCGGCTTGCAACTGCCAACTGAATGGATAGCCAATTGACCGAAAAATGGACCAGTCCCCGGCGGAGTGTGAACGGTTACGCTAGCAGCCTTCCAGGGAATCTATTCTAACAACCCCGCAGTGCTTTGTAAGTTCCGCGGCGAGTCGCGCAAATCCGAATTTAGAGGCGGGTGGGGGGGCCATGCCGAGGGAGAGTTCGGTCCGCGACCTTCGGCTGACGCCCGATAGACCTTATTCTCGCCCGTATAGATGCTGCGCCCGGAGCCTTCCGCGTGGGTCTCGCCACGTTCGACCCACCCTAAGTGTGGCCCCTCTACGCTAACTGCTTGCGGAAGCGGAAGACGGCCAGGCTTAGCACCACGATCAGGCAGATCGTCAGGCCTAGCACCGAGTCGGCCACATCGCGAAAGTTGGCCGCCCGGAGGACCACCGCGCGGAGGATCTCGATGAAGTAGGTGACCGGTATCGCGAAGGTGATCGGGTAGATTTCCGGCGGCATCTCCGACCGGGGGAACATGAAGCCGGAGAGCAGCACCGAAGGGAGCATGATGATGAAGGCGAACATCAAGGCCGCCACCTGAGTCTTGGCCAGCGTCGAGACCAACAGGCCCATCCCCAGCGAGCAGACCAGAAATAGGGCCGAGAGCGTCAGCAACAGTCCAAGGCTGCCGGCGATCGGCACGCCGAAGACGTATACCATGACGGTCAGCACGATGAGCGTCTCCAGAAAGCCCAACACGGCGTAGGGGAACAGCTTACCCAGCATGAGCCCCAGCCGGCCAACCGGCGTAACGAAGAGTTGCTCCAGCGTGCCGTTCTCCCGTTCGCGTACGATAGCGAACGAAGTGAGGAAAAGCGTAACCAGTTGCAGGATGATGCCCACCAGGCCGGGCACGAAGAAGTAGGAGCTTTCCAGGTCGGGGTTATAGAGCAGCCGAGGACGGATCTCCACGGGCAGGGCCGGCCGGCCGGTCGCCGCGCGGGCCGGAACAACGCTCAGCGCCTCGCCCTTTGCCCGGGCAAGCTTGATCGAGAGGTCCAAGCCAAGCTGATTGGCGGCGGCCTGGGCGGCGGTGGCCACCTGCGAGTCGCTACCGTCGATCAGCACCTGCACGTACGTCTGCTCGCCGCGGACCAACCGGTCCGTATGGTTCGGTGGAATACGGATACCTGCTTTCGCCCGGCCCGAGCGCAGCGCGCGGTGGAACGAATCCTCGTCCTGCACGTACCCGACGATCTGGAACTTCCGCGTGTTCGTGAACCGCTCGACCAGGTCGCGTGCGGGCGCGCGGCCGTCCAGGTCGTAGACCACGGCCGGTATATTGTCGATCTGTATCTCGATGGCGTAACCAAAGATCAGCGTTTGAATGACCGGCACCACCAGCATGAAGAAGAGCGTCGCCGGCTGGCGGCGGATGTGGGCGAACTCCTTCATCGAGATCGCCCAGAACCCGTCAGTCGAGCGGCCGGTGAGCGTCGTCTGACGCTGGGGCGGACTGGGCGGCTCGTCGGCGGGCGGCTCGTCGGCGGCCCTCACCCCCGGCCCCTCTCCCAGAGGGCGAGGGGAGTCGTTTTGGGAAGGCCCCTCTGCCACGGGCTGGCTGGCAGAGTCAGGTTCCTCACCGGCCGCGGCCTGCAAGACTTGCTCGTCCTCGGCCGTGCCGCCCTGCTCGGCTCGCCGCTCGGCCGCCCTAGTTAGCGTGACGAAAACGTCCTCCAGCGTTGCCGAGGTACGCCGCAATTCGACCTGGTCGGGTGGCGTGCCCGTGCTTCGCGCCAACTCATCCTCCGCGAGGTCATCGGACACCAGCATGTGGATCGTGTCGCCGAAGAGCGTAGCGTCGCTGACGCCTTCGACGTGCTGGAGTTGGGCCAGGCTGTACGCCGGCCGAGGCGTGAGCAGTTCGTACCAAGAAGTGCCCTCGGGTGTTACGCCGGGTAACCGTTTGAGCTCGTCCGGCTTGCCCGCGAAGAGCAGCTTCGACAGGTAGATGTATCCCACGTGGCTGCACCGCTCGGCCTCGTCCATGTAGTGCGTGGTGACAAAGAGCGTTACACCCCGGTTCGACAGTTCGAACAGCAGGTCCCAAAGCTGCCGCCTGGCGACCGGGTCGATGCCCGCGGTGGGCTCGTCGAGGAAGAGCACGTCGGGTTCGTGCACCAGCGCGCAACCCAGTGCCAGCCGCTGCTTCCAGCCACCCGAAAGCGTGCCGGCCAACTGACGCTCGCGGTCGCCCAGGCCGGTCAGCTCAAGCACCTCGGCGCGTCGGCGGCGTAACCTTTCGTCGGGCAGTCCGTAGACGCCACCGTAGAAGTCGATGTTCTCGCGCACCGAAAGATCGCCGTATAGGCTGAACTTCTGCGACATGTAGCCGATCGAGCGTTTGATCTTCTCCGGCTCGCGACGCACATCGTAACCCAGCACGGTGGCCTCGCCGCTGCTGGGCGCGAGCACGCCACAGAGCATTCTGATAATCGTCGACTTGCCGCTCCCGTTGGGACCCAACAGGCCGTAGATGGCCGCCTTGGGTACCTGGAAGGAGGCGTCGGCCACGGCCACAAGCTGGCCGAAGCGGCGTCCCAGCCCTCGCGAGTCGATCACCGGGGCCATTAGTGATCGCCCTCCAATGGCTCGTTCAGCCAGACGTCGGCGATCATCCCGGCACGCAATACGTTTTGCTCCTGGCGAAGCGTGACCTTGATGCGGAACACCTGTTTGGCTCGCTCCTCGGGCGTTTGTACGTTGTTGGGCGTGAACTCGGCCTGGCGCGAGATGAACGTCACCTGGCCGGCGAAACGTCGGTCGGGAAACGAGTCGACCGTCACCGCGAGCCGCTGGCCCAGTTCCAGCCGCATGTCCTCCGGCAGGTAGGCGCGGACCCAGAGCCGGCTGGTGTCGAGCATCGAAAGCACCGGAACGTTCGCGCCCGCCAGGTCGCCCGGCTCCAACTCCAGCGACTCGATCACGCCGGCCGAGGGCGCGGTAATCTTTAACTCCCGCTGCTGTTCCCTGATCGCCGCGAGCATCGCCTCGGTCGCCTCGACGTTCGCCTTCGCCTGGGAGATCTCCTCCTTGCGAAAGCCGGCTTCGGCGAGTTGCCAAGCCGCCCGGGCTTCTTCCATCTGGGCCTCGGCCGCCTCGATGTCTTCCTTGCGCGTGCCCTCTTCGAGCAGATCCAGCTCTTTCGTGAAGACGTCCAACTCACCGGTGGCGGCCGCCAGTTGTTGGATGGCGCGGTCCACCTCCTCCTGCGTGCTCACCTTGCGCTCGAACAGTGATCGCGTGCGGCGATGCTCCTCCTGGGCCAGCTTGAGCTTGGCCAGGCCGACGCTCTGACGCGCGCGGGCCGCCTCGATCTCCTGTGGCCGCGGGCCCGCGCGGAGCTTCCTCAGCCGAGCGTTGAGTTGCTCGAAGTGCTGTCGGGCTTGGGTAATCTCCTGGGGGCGTAGCCCTGCTTCGAGCCGTTGGAGGTCGGCCCGACGCGCGGCCAGATTAGCCCGGGCTTCGGCCTCGCGAGAGTTGAGGTCGAATGGTTCGAGTTCGACGAGTACGTCGCCCGTCTTGACCTGATCGCCCTCCTCGACATGCACGGCCGCCACCCGACCACCTACGCGCGAGCCGAGTCGAATTTCGTCGGCCTCGATGAACCCGGAGATTGTCTCGACCGACGACCTCCACCGGCTGGCCACCAGCATAACGATCAGCACGGTCGCCAGAGTCAGTAACCCAAGGGCCCATTTGAACATCTTGGTCGTTGCTCCTTATTGGTTCGTGTCGAGCAGCGGCAGACCGAGCGCACATCGCCCCACCAATTGTAGCACACACGGCCGCCCCAGGTGCTGCAATCG
>CAZDHN010000116.1:0-12188 GCA_964505115.1 uncultured Planctomycetaceae bacterium | reverse complement strand
TGCCGGGCAATGAACTTCGGCTTATCGACAATACCGACGCCGTGCTCGAAGAGATCATCCACGACATCGAACTCGCGCGGCGGACCGTTCACCTGGAGTTCTATATCTGGCACGTCGGAGGGCTGGCCGACGAGGTGGTCGCAGCCGTTCTGCGCGCTGCCGCCAGAGGCGTCAAGTGCCGTATCCTGCTCGACGCGGTCGGTAGCCGCGACTTCCTCCGCAGCGAATTGGCCGAAAAACTACGCGACGGCGGCGTGGCCCTGGCGGCCGCCCTGCCGGGCGGATTGATCCGGGGGTTGTTCGTCCGTTTCGACCTGAGATTGCATCGAAAGATCGTCGTTATCGACGGCGAGGTCGCCTACACGGGCAGCCTCAATATGGTCGACCCCAGGTTCTTCAAGCAGGATTCCGGCGTGGGCCAATGGGTCGATGCAATGGTCCGGATGCGGGGACCGGCCGTCGAGGGGCTGGCCGTCACCTTCGTGGAAGACTGGGAACTGGAAACGGCCGAAGGCATCGAACAAGTGGTCGCAACCGACGACGTGCGGCCGATTGAGCCGTGCGGAACCTCGGCCGTGCAGGTTGTCCCCTCGGGGCCCCTGGTGCGGATTGAAGCCATTCAGCAAATCATTCTGATGGCCATCTACGCCGCCCGCAAGGAACTGATCCTCACCACGCCCTATTTCGTACCCGACGAAACGCTCGTCACCGCCCTGATTTCGGCCGCGCGACGCGGAGTGGAGGTGACCGTTCTGATACCGGCCAGGGTCGATTCCGTGCTGGTGCGGCTGGCGAGTCAGGCGCACAAGGGCGAACTAATCTCGGCCGGCGTTCGGGTGGCGCTTTTTCGGGGCGGACTGCTGCATACGAAATCGATCATGGTTGACGGCGAGTTCAGCCTGTTCGGCTCGCTGAACCTCGACGCCCGCAGCCTGCATCTGAATTTCGAGATCACGCTGGCCGTCTACGATGCCGGCTTCACTGGCGAACTCCGCGAGTTGCAACAATCGTACATCGCCCAATCCGACCTGATCAACTTCGACCAATGGCAGGCCCGGTCGCGAGTCCGTCGCCTCGTGGAAAACACCGCCCGGCTCGTCAGCCCGCTTTTGTAAAGCGGAGACGGGAAAGCGGAAAGCGGAATTTTCACTCTACGTTTCCGCTCTCCGCTTTCAGCTTTCCGCTTTGCTTCACCCTTCGTCGGGCGCCACGTAGCAGACCAGGGAGTGGGAGTCGAGGATGATGACTTCGGAGTTGGGCATTTGCGGGCCGTTGAGCTTTGGGTAGATGTCGCCCGGCGATTCGGCCGCCGTATTGATGAACAACCGCCAGCGGATGTCGCGGATGAAGGCCGGCACGATGAACTCGCGCGGCGCCGTGCCGGAATGGCAGAACAGCAGCACGTGGTGATTCGGAAACACCAGCTTGTCGGCTCGCGGAACGGCTCCCAGCAGGCAAGTCAGGCTGCAATCGATCTGGTCCCAATCGACCGGCTCGCCGGCGGCGTCGTACCAACTGGCGTCGGGCAGCCCGCCGGGTCGAACGAGTTGGCCGCTGAGGAAGTTCTCCTGCCGGACGGTCGGTTCGGCCTTGCGAAAATCGACGACTCCTCGCAAGAACCGCCGCAGGTCGGCGTGCTTGTCGGCCAAGCGCCAGTCGAACCAGGAGATTGCGTTGTCCTGGCAGTAAGCGTTGTTGTTTCCGCGCTGCGTGCGGCGGCACTCGTCGCCCGAAACAATCATCGGCGCGCCCTGGCTTAGCAGCAACGTGGCCAGATAATTCTTGATCTGGCGAACCCGAACCCGTTCGACGCCTTTGCGTCGGGTAGGCCCTTCGACGCCGTAGTTATTGCTGTAGTTGTTATTATCGCCGTCGCGGCTATCCTCGCCGTTGGCTTCGTTGTGCTTGTCGTTGTAGCTGACCAGATCGTTCAGCGTGAAGCCGTCGTGCGAGGTAATAAAGTTGATGCTGTGGTACGGCCGCCTGCCGCCCGGCTGGTACAAATCGCTGGAACCGGCCAGCCGCGTGGTCAGGGCTCCGGTCATGTGCGTATCGCCTCGCCAGTAGCGTCGCACGTCGTCGCGGTATCGGCCGTTCCATTCCGCCCAGCGTAGAGTGGCAAAGGTGCCCACCTGATAGGCTCCGGCCGCGTCCCAAGCCTCGGCGATGATTTTGGTATCGGCCAGCAAGGGGTCTTCGCCGATCGTCTCGACCACGGGCGGATTGGGGATCAGGTCTCCGTCGCGGTCGCGGCTGAGAATCGAAGCCAGATCGAAGCGGAACCCGTCGACGTGGTAGTTGTGAACCCAATGGCGCAGGCAATGGAAGATCAGCTCGCGCACGATCGGATGGTTTCCGTTAAGCGTGTTGCCGCAGCCGGAGAAATTGCGGTAGGTTTCGCTGCCGCCGTTATCGAGCATGTAGTAGACGCGGTTCTCCAGGCCCTTGAAGCTGAGCGTGGGACCTTCGTGGTTTCCTTCCGCCGTATGGTTGAAGACGACGTCGAGGATCACCTCGATACCGGCCTGATGCAAGGCGCGGATCATCTGCTTGAACTCGGCAACCTGGCAACCCGGCTCCTTGCCCGCCGCGTAACCGCGATGCGGAGCGAACAAAGCCATCGGATCGTAACCCCAGTAGTTGGGTCGCTCGGGCTTCTGGCCCAGGCAATCGAAGATCGGGAACTCGTGCACCGGCATCAATTCGACGGCCGTCACGCCCAACGATTGCAGGTAGGGTATCTTCTCGATGATCCCCAGGTACGTACCTGGATGTTCGACGCCGCTGCTGCGCGACTTGGTGAACCCGCGAACGTGCATCTCGTAGATTACGGTTTCCGAGAGGTTGCGTCTTAGGTGCCGGTCGCCTTGCCAGTCGAACTCGTCGTCGACGACCACGCATTTCGGCGGTCGGACAATGCCGTCGTCGGCCGGCAGGAAATGGCCGGCCAAAGCCTTGGCATACGGATCGATCAGCCGTGCCGAACCGTCGAAACGCTGGCCTTCGTTCGGCTGGAACGGCCCGTCGGCCTGAAGGTGATAGAGCTGCCGGACGCCCATGCCGGGCACGAAGACGCTCCAGATGTCTCCCCAACGGTTCAAGCTCGGGTCGAAATCGATAATCTCCGATGGCTCGCGGTCGCATACGTCGTCGTAAAGCAGCACTCGCATCGCGGTGCCCGACCGGCTGAAGACCACGAATTGCACGCCATCGTCGTGCAGAATGGCCCCGTATGGCAGGGGGTGCGTAAACTTTAGTGATGGGGGTGGCTGAAACATCGATAGCGCTTCCGAGGAACGGGCGGGAAGGTAACTGACGTCGCCGGGATACCACGGGTTCAGATCAACGGTCATGTTTACCAGGGGTGATTCGGGGTGCGGAATCTGGGGAGAACGAGACGATACCGAGACCGTCAATCGGTCTCGTCTCTTATTCTTCGGAAAGTATAGCTCGCGGGTGCACTCGAACGCGGCGAGCCCATTCCAGCCACACCCCTCGCAAGTTTTACCTACTCACGCCAACCGGGTCGACCGGCCCATTGGGAAACACCGCGCCCGGAGAAAAGCCGTGATCCGTAGCGGAATTCGCAAGAATTCCAACCTGCCCGTAGCGGAATTCGCAAGAATTCCGACTCGCGCCGGCTCGGTCTGAACTCTTGCGAGTTCAGCTACGGACAGTGGATGAGAAACGCTATTTCAGCGCCCGCTACCTTTGTACCCAGTCGCCGGCTTGCCCGACTCGTCGAGCTTGTCGCAACTCCAAAGCAGGCCGTTGGCCAGCAGGCGATGGTAGTCGTTTTGGCCGACGGTCAGCATGTTGTGGCCCAATGTGGTGGCGAACACGCGCGCCTTGCCGTACTTGTTGATCCAACAGACCGGATGGTCCTTTTCCGACTGCGGGCTGTACATGGTCAGAAGCGCGGTGGCGTTGGGCCAGAATTTCAGGCACTGATAGAGTTCCTCGCCCGGCGTTTTCCAATCGGCGGGCCAGAACTTCGTGATCGGATGCTCGGCCTGCTTCTTGGTGGCCAACGCGCGGAACTTGTCGTGCCGGATCGACGTCATGCCCATCGCCTCGCACCAGGCGTCCCGATCACCCGAACGAAACGTATGCAACGAGCAGTGAATAATCACCGCCGGCTTGCCTTCGCGGATCGTTCGCGCGACGTTGCCGATAATTTCCGGGTCCTTCTCTTTGCCATAGCAGAGGTCGTAGACGACCACGTCGTAGGGCTTGGCATAGTCCTTGTCCTTGAACTGCTCGGTGCCCTCGACGATTGTGAACTCGACGTTGGCATACTTGGCCATCTCGCCGGTCAGTAGTGGAGCGTGCTTCTTGTAATCGTGACAACATCCGCCCGTACACCAAAGTGCCTTGATCTTCCGTACTTCATCGGCTCGGGCGAAACCGGTCAAACAAAACAGCAGGGCGAGAGAAATGGCGAGCTTCTTCATGATGGTGTTCCTTGCGGAGGGGACGGGGCGGAGGGGACGGGGCGGACGGGACGGGTGGGAAATTTCCTCGGATCGACGAAAACCCCATGATACGCCGTGCCGGTTGGAGTGTCAAATGAGACCGTTTCGGGGTTTAGCCGGCGGACTTGCCCGCCGTGTTTTCGTGGAAATGCCGCTCGTCAACACGGCGGGCAAGTCCGCCGGCTAAACGACTTTTCCCTCCCATTTCGCGACTTTGCAGTTCTCCTAACCGATTTCGGGTGGTTGCGGTAACGGCCGAGTTGGGTAGAATCGGGTGGACTGTTGGCCGAGCCGTTTGTGGTCGCAAACGACTCGGCCAAGCACGGTGGCAACCGGCTCGGCTAACGACGGAGATTCATGCGATGCAAGAATGCAGACGGCCGGTCGGCCTGCGTGCGTGGCTTGTGTTAATCTGCCTATTGGGGCTGATTGCCGTGGGCGGCGTTCGGCTGACGGCGGCCGAGCCGATCAGGCTGCAATTGCAGTGGCAGCCGCAAGCGCAGTTTGCCGGGTATATAACGGCCAAGGATCGGGGCTTCTTTGCCAAGGCCGGGCTGGATGACGTGCAACTCCAGTGGGCGACCGACGGTAGCCGGCCGCTCGAACGCCTCGCCCAGGGCAAGGCCGATTTCTGCACAAGCTGGCTCTCCGATGGCATCGTCGAGCGGGCCGACGGCAAGCCGGTCGTGCTGATCTCGCAGATCATCCCGCATTCCTCGATGACGCTCGTCGTCCGGGCCGATTCCGACATCAAAAAGCCGGCCGACATGACCGGCCGCCGCGTGGGGCTTTGGGGCGGTCCGTTCGACATCCCGCCGACCGCCCTGTTCAAGAAGTATGCCGTTCGGCCGATCACCGTACCGCAGAGCAGCAGCATGGTGCCTTTTCTCCGCGGCGCCGTCGACGTGGCCTCGGCAATGCAATACAACGAGTACCATGAGTTGCTCGAAGCGGGAATGCGCCCGAAAGAGTTGAGAGTATTTCTATTGGCCGACTACGGAATCGATTTTCCCGAGGATGGGCTGTATTGCACCCAGGCCACGCGACGCGACCGGCCGAAGGTCTGCGCGGCGATGGTTCGGGCGATCGACCAGGGTTGGGCTTACGCGCTTTCACACGAGGACGAGACGCTCGATCTGGTGATGAAACACTGCCGCGAGGCGAACGTCAAAACCAATCGGAACCATCAGCGTTGGATGCTTAGGGCGATGGGGCGGATAATCGAAACCGGGCAGAAGCGAGTCGGGCTTTCCGAAAAGACCTACGACAGCGTGACCGGGATATTGCTCGGCGAAGCGTTGATCTCCACAATTCCCGCCTTCAACGAATTCTATCAGCCACCCTTGCCGAAGAACTAGTCCAAGTGAAAATCTCGATACGAACCAAGCTGATCGTGGCCATCTGCCTGCCCCTGCTGGCGGTTTACCTGACCGTGCTACTGATCGAGTACGACAAGGGCAAGCGGCAGGCGATCGATCAAGCGCAAACCCATCTTACGGAACTGACCGCTCACTACGCCGAGCTTCTGGACAAGCAACTCTCGACCGTTGCCCAGGTCGCCCGGTCAACCGACCAGTTCCTCACCGACTTCCCGCTTCACGAGGAAGACGATATCTATAAGCTATTACGTTCCAACGTGCGCAACAACCCGCATATCTTCGGCACCTGCCTTGCAATGGAGCCTAATGCTTTTCGGCCCGGCCTGAAGGAGTTCGCGCCCTATGTTTGTCGCACGCCCTCTGGCAAGTTGCGCAGCCTGGACGTTGCGACCGAGGCCTACGACTACAATCGCTGGGATTGGTATCTGCTGCCAAAGCTGTTGGGCAAGCCGGCCTGGACGGATCCATATTTCGACACGGGCGCCGGCGAGGTCCTGATGTGTACCTATTCCGCGCCAATTGAACGCGACGGCGAGTTCCGCGGCGTGGTTACGGTCGACGTCTCGCTGGAACACCTCCGTAAGGAAATCTCCAGGATTCGAATTCGCGGTGGGTATTGCCTGGTCGTCAGTCACACAGGAACGTTTGTTTCGCATCCCGACGAGTCGTTAATTATGCGAGAGTCGGTATTCAGTCTGGCCGAATGGTACGAACTGCCGGAACTGGCCGAACTGGGGCGCGAGATGACGGCCGGTCGGTCGGGCGTGCGGCTGATTCACGACTTTCGGACGGGTGAGCCCAAGTGGATCGTCTTCGCGCCGGTCTCCTCCGTGGGTTGGTCGATGGCCGCGGTCATCCCGAAAGAACAAGTCATGGCCGGCGTTTACGATCGGCTCAATCGGCAAACGGCCCTATTGCTCAGCGGACTTTTCCTGCTGGTCGGGGTGGTTCTGGTCGTTGCTACCTGGATCGCCCGACCGCTCGGACGCCTGGCCGTGGCCGCCGGCAAGGTCGCCCAAGGTGACCTGGAGGTGCAAGTGACCGGCGTTCATAGCCGGGACGAGATCGGCCAGTTCGCCCGAACGTTCAACCTTATGATCGCCGACCTGCGGGAGAACGTCGACGCCCGGATCAGCGAAACGGCCGCCCGGGAGGCAATGGAGCGCGAGCTGCAAGTCGCCCGCGAGATACAGACGTCGTTTCTGCCGACTGCCCGGCCACCCTATCCGCACCGCGACGAGTTCTCGTTACATGCCGACAACGAGCCGGCCCGATTCATGGCGGGCGATTTCTTCGACTTCTGGTTTGTCGAGGACGATCTGCTGGCGCTGGTCATCGCCGATGTGTCGGGCAAGGGTGTTCCGGCCGCCATGTTCATGGCCGTCTCGCGGACCGTGATCCGCAACTTCTCGGTTCCCGGCCGTTCGCCCGGCGAGACACTGGCCGTGGCCAATCGCGTGCTGGCCGACGAGAACAACGAGCAGATGTTCGTCACCGTCTTCTACGCCCATTACAACGTAAAGACGGGCGAGTTCATCTTCGCCAACGGCGGGCACAATTCGCCGTTTATCGTTCGTGCCGGCGGCGAAATCGAATCGCTCGGCACGTCCACCGGCCCCTTGGTCGGCGCCTGGGAAGACGCCCAGTTCGGCGACGAGCACCGCCGGCTCGACCCGGGCGACCTGCTGCTGCTCTACACCGACGGCGTCACCGAGGCCCAAAACGCGGACGACCAACTTTTCGGCGATATCCGCCTGCTGAAGCTACTGGCCGAAACCCTCAATCAGCCGGTTGGTGACATCTGCCAAACAATCATCGAGCGCGTCGACGAATACCGCAACCACGAAGGCCAAGACGACGTAACCCTGCTGGCCCTGCGCCGAGAGAAGTGACAGGCTGCTAACCCGGCTCGGCGGGTGTTTCGCGCAGTGTGTCCGAGCTGGAGAACTTGAATCGATAGCCGATCTCGGCTTCGAGTCGGCTTGGCGCCACGACCCAGGGATAGCGGGTGAAATTGACGAAGCTTGGTGGCAACTCGTGCCCTGGAAAGCGAATCGTCCAGGCCAGCCAGGTAAGAAACCGACCCAGCCACAACGGCGCCTTTAAGACGCGGCGTTTCGTGATCTCGGCGATTTCCGAAATGCAGGTCCAGTTCGGCGGACCGAGGTTGAACCCGCCGCGGCCGTTCCCCGACAGAATCGCACAAATCGCCCCGGTCACGTCATCCTCATGGACGAATTGGATCGGCGTGTCGAACCCGTCGAGTTGGACCATGAAGGGCATCTCGAATATGAACCGGCTCAGATAATTGTCCATCTTAGGGCCGCCGATGATCGCCGGGCGGACCCAGCTTACGGCGATATCCTCGTTCCCAGCGGCGAACCGGGCAATCAGCCCCTCCAGTTCGGCCTTGTCGGCCGCGTAGCGGAAGCGGCTGTCGGGTTGGACCGAATGCGCGTCGTCCATCGGCACCGGGTTGTCGGGTGAAGCGCCGAAAGCCGTCGCGCTGGAGATCGTCATGAACCTTGCCGGGCGGATCACACCGACGGCCTCGAGCAAACTCCGGCCACCCTCCATGTTGATCCGATGCATCTTCCGCTCGTCGCGCATCGGCTGAAAAACGAAGGCCGAATGGATGATCGTGTCCGGCGCAAAAGACTCGAGCGCGCCGATCAACTCCGGGCTGCAAATATCCAACTCGACAAACTCGTCAGGAGCCACCTCGCCCGGCTCGCGAATATCCAGCCCGAGAATGCACACTTCGCCGTCTTGCCGCCGGAAGTAATCGACCAGGCAACTTCCCAGGTATCCCGAGCTTCCGGTGATGGCGATTCGCTTCATGGCGTGGTTGACGGTGGTGCGGTCGCGTAAGAATTACATGCCGACATTGATAAACCCCATTATAGCCACGGCGTTGGTGCCATTCAAAGGCTGAATTTCCCCTGTTCGTGGCATGCCGTCAATATGGCCGCGACAGGCGGCGGCCGGCCGTTCGTAAGATGTAACGGTTGCCGAAAGCATTCCGGCCCCGGACCGCCGGCCACCCAACTGGCAAGAACGAAGTGTTACAAGGTAGTAGGCTGACCGGCCTCGGGTCATGGACAAATTTCGATACGCGCGGTATGTTGAAGGTTTCTCATGATTGGCCAAAGGGTCAAGTTATTGCGGGCGAACAGGTGTCGCGCAACTTGATTCTTGACTTTCCAAAACAATCCGGCGCGGAGCTATGTCGACGGAAGACACGGGCACAACAGCGACGCAAGAAACCGTGTTCTTCGATAGGAAGTACCGCGTTGTGGTCTTCTGCGCATTCGCCATTGCGGTTCCCTTCATCATGTTCGGCGCCAAGCAGGCATGGGACAGCAACGCCAATCGGGTCGAGGACTGGCTTCCGGCGGGCTTCAGCGAAACACAAAAGCTCTACTGGTTCTCGGAACATTTCGGTAGCGATGAACTGCTGATGGTCAGTTGGTCGGGCTGCGATCTGGAAGACGCCCGGCTGGACCGGCTGGCCGACGCCTTGGTAAAACCGCCGACCGAAGGCGCCAAGCCGCTGTTTCGCTATGTCTTCACCGGTCGGGAGGCCCTCGACAGTTTCATGGCGCCGCCGCTGGAGTTCTCGCGCAAGCAAGCGCTTGGGCGGCTGAAAGGCTGGTTGATCGGCAAAGATGGACACACTACCTGTGCCGTCGCGCTGGTATCTCGGGCCGGCATGGAAGATCGACACGGCGCGGTGGCCTGGACCTACAAGTGCGCGCAATCGGCCTGCGGGCTGGCACCCGACGATATCTACGTGGCCGGCTCCACCGTCGACGGCGTGGCAATCGACCAGATCAGCGAAGAATGGATGATGACGCTCAACGTCGCCTGCTTCGCGATCTGCATCGCCGTGATGTGGCTCTTTCTCCGCAGCATCCAGCTTGCCGTGATGGTGTTCATTACGGCCTTCCTCAGCGAGCAACTCAGCCTTGCCCTGATCTACTACAACGGCTCGCAGATGGATTCCGTGATGATGACGATGGCCTCGCTCGTCTATGTGCTGACCATCTCCGCCGCGGTGCATCTGGTAAACTACTATCGCGACGCCATTCAGACCCACGGGCTAAGGGGCGCGCCCGTCCTGGCGGTACAACACGCGCGACTGCCTTGCGCCTTGGCGGCCGTAACCACGGCGCTGGGGGTGGGCTCGCTCTGTGTCAGCCAGATTGTGCCGATCTCGAAGTTTGGCATCTACTCCGCCTCGGCCATAATGTGCGCGTTCGCCGTCCTCTTCATACTGCTTCCCACCGCCCTGCAACAGTGGCCCATCCGCCACTGGGCAGAACCAACGCCCGGTAATGGGCAGCACTGGGAAGAGTCGAATCGCTGGAAGCCGTTGCTCGGTTTCGTGGAGAAATTCCACTGGGTGATTGTATTGGTGGCCACCGTCAGCGTGGCTGTCGCCGCCTACGGTGTACCCCGGATCCAGACCGCGGTCAGCCTGCACGCCCTCTTCCGAACCGACGTGAAGATCATCCGCGACTACAATTGGCTGGAGACACACATCGGCGCGCTGGTGCCGGTGGAAGTCGTCCTGCGATTTCCCAAAACGGCCGACCGATCCACCTTGGACGAAATGCAGTTGGTCGAGCAAGTTCGCCAGACGGTCGACGGGATCGACGGTGTCGCCGGCACTATCACTGCCGCCACGTTCGCCCCGACACTGCCGAAGCCGTCGCGAGGCGGCGTGACCGGCACGACGCGACGCGCGGTATTCGAGCGAAGACTCGAACGCCACCGGCCGGAGTTCATCGAACTGCGATATCTCTGCGATACGGACAAGGAGGAACTGTGGCGGATCAGCGTCAGGGTGCCGGCCTATCGCGATATCGATTTCGGGCCGTTTCTCGATCGGCTTCGCGAGAAGGTTAATCCGATCGTCCGGAAGGCGGCCCAAGCCGATCCGGGACTCTCCGTGGAGTTCTGCGGCGCCGTCCCGCTCGTGCATCAGGCCCAACAGCAATTGCTGAACGATCTGATCAAAAGCTTCCTGGTGGCCTTCGCGCTTATCGCCGTGACGATGATGGTACTGCTGCGAGGCGTGATCGCCGGCGCGCTCTCGATGATACCGAATATCCTGCCTAGCGTGCTAATCTTCGGCATCATGGGTTGGACCGGGTATGCGGTGGAAATCGGCTCGATGATGACGGCCAGCGTGGCGCTGGGAATTGCCGTGGACGGTACGCTGCACTTCGTAACCTGGTTCCGCCGAGGATTGCACGACGGGTTCTCGCGGCGAAAGGCCGTACACTATGCCTATTCGCGCTGCGGTATCGCCATGGCGCAGACGACTCTGATCTGCGGCCTGGGGATTCTGATCTTCGTCGTCAGCCGCTTCACGCCCACCTCGAGATTCGCCTGGCTGATGTTCGTACTGCTGAGCACCGCGCTGGTGGGCGACCTGGTCGTCCTGCCGGCAATCCTCATCGGGCCGCTAGGCCGGATATTTCAGCCGCGCAAAACGGCGGCGGAAAATGGCGGCCAGCAAGCCGGCCAAGAGGGCTAGCACCGCGGACGACGGCTCCGGTATCAGAACTTCGATCGAGACCAACTCGATTCGGGCGGCGGCCGAGCCGGTGTCGTCGCCGAAGAAGAGGAAGTTGGTCAGCCCGTAAACCGGATGCGCCACGTCCGGGTAATTGCGAAGCGGGCCGCTGAGTACAGGCAAGCCATTCGCCGAGAGCGTGTAGCTGTTGCCAGCGATTGCCAAGGCGTATTCGGTCAGAGTATCCGTCGTGTCGAACGCGGTCTGCTCGGCGTGAGTGAAGGCGGAATCCTGGGCCCAAATCCAATCTTCCCAGAACGCCAACTCGACGCCCAGATTGTCGCTGCCGAGCGCGATGACGCTGAAACCGGCCCGATCGTTGTTGCCGTGATTCTCGGCATCGATCCGCGCTTGGAAGCCGACCGTGTATCCGGCCGTGCGATTCAAGCCCGGGAACGTTCTGAAGTAGCCGGCGCTATCGTCCCTCATGGGAGTCGTGTCCAGTTGGGCGAACCCCGAGCCCATCGCCTGTGTTGCGCTGGCTCCGCCAGATGGATCGGTCAAGTAGAGCCAGCCCTGGCTTGTCGGCAGGCCACCCAGGCCGGCGTCGTAGAGCATTTCCGCCCCAACACGGCCAGCGGAAGTTGCCAGCAAGATCGACAGTCAGAGCGATATCCGAAGGAGCCAACACACAAGCAAACCTCTTTCTTTCTGGTTCATCCGGCTGAAGCGTAGTTTTCCGTAAGTTGTTGCTGGCAGCAAGTTTCCTGGCGCTGCCGGTAACGCCAGTGCGTTTGGCTATGGCACATA
>CAZDHN010000115.1:0-12189 GCA_964505115.1 uncultured Planctomycetaceae bacterium | reverse complement strand
TTTAGCCAAAGCGACCTCTTGGTGTACCCTCAATTGTGATTTGCGGCACTAGACGAGCGATATGAGCAAATTGATCTACCCTTCTACCGGGAACGTCTGGCCCCGGTGTTGCCGCGGCAGGTGCTCGACTTCCATGCCCACACGTGGAAGCGCGATCACTGGAAGACTGTCCCCTGGCAGACGGACGCCGCCGGTGGGAAATACATGGTCACCGAGCAAGAGTACGGCGTGGAACGTCTGCTGTCCGACGGCAAGATGCTGTTTCCCGACCGCCCGTTTAATGCCGTCTGCTTCGGGCAACCCACGCCCGCCGTGGACCTCGAAAAGACAAACCAGTATTTGGCCGAAGCCGCCCGGCACGCCGGACTGTTTCCCCTGCTGATTACCGGCCGGGGCACGGTTCGGCCGGACGAATTACGAACGGCTATCCGCGAGCAGGGCTTTTTCGGCTACAAGGTCTTTCTGAACTGGTTTGGCAACGATTATGGCCAGGTCACGGTCGAGGAGATGATCGGGCCCGAGGAGATGGCACTGGCCGATGAGCTGGGGCTTGTTGTATTACTTCACGTGCCGCGTGCCGGACGGCTGGCCGACCCCGAGGTGCAGCGCGGGGTGCGGAAGTACGCGACGGAATATCCGGGCGCGAATATCGTCCTGGCCCACTGCGGGCGGTGCTATCATCCAGACGAGATGAAGTCGGCGATCGGCGCTGTTGCGGACCTCCAGAACGTCTTCCTCGACACGTCCATGGTCATGGACCCGCTGGTACTGCAGATGGTGTTTAAGTATATTGACTCCAGCCGTGTCTTGTTTGCAACCGACCTGCCGGTCGCCGCGATGCGTGGCCGGCGCGTCTATGTCATGGACCACTGGGTGGACGTGGTTCTTGAGGGCTATCCACCCAGCGAGTATCGCGTGGCCTCCAACGAAATCCACGCCACGTTCATGGCCTGGGAAATCGCGATGGCCGTTTTGCGCGCCGGCGAGATGGCCGGCCTGTCCCAAGATCGAGTGAAGGCCGTCTTCTGCGAGAACGGCACGGCACTGCTCGGCCGTGTGATGAACGGCAGACAACTTGAAGCTGCAACGGCCCGTTGGGGGAAGGCAGGCGGCTGGTCCGTGGAAAGGATGGACGGTTGTGCCTAACCTCCCGGAGTTTAGCCTGACATTCTGGGATTATGTCGCCTTCGGGGCCTTTTTCGTCGTCCTCTCGGCGATCGGATACTGGGCCGGCCGTAAGGAACGCGGCAGTCCGGACGAGTACTTCCTCGCCGGTCGCAAACTGCCGTGGTACGTTGTGGGCGGTTCGTTCATCGCCTCGAACATCAGCAGCGAGCACTTCATCGGGATGATCGGCGCGGCGTTCATCTACGGCCAGTGCGTCTCCATGTGGTGCTGGGGCAACGTCCTGGTGTTTTCATTCCTGATCTGGCTGTTCATCCCTTTCCTGCTTGCTTCCCGAGTCTTCACGATCCCCGAGTTCCTGGAACGCCGTTTCAACTCCACTTTGCGCTACTTGTTTGCCTTTGTCACCGTGCTAAGCAACGTGGTGGCCTTCCTGGCCGCGGTGCTTTACGGCGGCGGCCTGGCCCTGAACAAGATCTTCGGCTGGGACCTGTGGTTTGCCATCGTAGTTCTGGGAATCGTGGCGGGCAGTTGGGCCATCTACGGCGGGCTGTCAAGCGTGGCCTGGACAGACCTGTTCACCGTGGTCGTGATGATCCTCGGCGGGATTATGGTTACCGTGCTTGGACTGAAGGCACTTGCCGGCGAATCCGGCTCGTTGGTCGATGGTGTTCGGGTCATGCTCCAGTGCAACGTGGCCAACGAGGGGCCTTGGAAGGAAGCGGTTCAGGCAACGGCCCAAACCATCGTTGGCCGCGACGAGTATAGCCGCCTGTCGGTTCTCCAACCGCACACGCATCGGCTGATTCCCTGGTCGGGGATGATCTTCGGCGCTTTCTCCATCGGCATTTGGTACAGCGTGCTGAACCAGTTCATGATCCAACGGGTGCTGGGCGCGAAGAACTCGTACCATGCGCGAATGGGAATCGTGCTGGCCGGATTCACGCAGGCACTGCTTCCCCTGATTATTGTCGTGCCCGGGTTGATCTTCTTTGCGATGCGTCCCGAAATACTGCTGTTGCCGTGGGACGACATTGCGCCGGAGGCAGACAAGACGTTCGTCAGCATGGTACAAATGCTCGTTCCGGTGGGGCTGCGGGGACTCGTCCTGGCGGCGCTGTTTGGGGCGATCCAATCGACCGTCAATTCCGTGCTCAACTCCACGGCGACCATCGTCACGCTGGATATCTACAAACGGTTGCTTCGCCCGGCGGCCACCAGCAGTCACCTGGTAAGAGTCGGGATCGGCACCTCGGTGTTTGTACTCGTGCTGGGCATCGTGTTGGCCCATTTCATCGGCATGTTCGGCGGGGGTCTGTTCGTCTACATCCAGACGCTCTACGCCTTTTTTGCGCCCCCGTTTGCCACTGTCTTCCTGCTGGGCATCCTCTGGCGGCGGATCAATGCGAGCGGCGCCACGGTGACCGTGCTGTTCGGCTTTGCGATGGGGGTTGCACTTAAACTCTACTGCTGGTTGGTTCCGTCTCATCCCTGCTGGATCGAGCCGTTTATCACTCAAGCGATTATCACCTGGGCGTTGTGCGTGCCAGTCTGCATTTTCGCGAGCCTGCTCACGTCCCCTCCCGCCCCGGAGCAGGTGACGGATCAACTGACCTTCAATTGGCGAAAACTAAACATCTTCGATGACCTGGGTAGCCCCTGGTACAAGAACGTCGTGACGTGGTGGGGACTTCTTGTCATCCTGGTCATCACGTTGGTGACGACATGTTCGCCTCTTGTGCTACGCGGTTACTAAAAAGCGGCTACTATTGATCTTTGGATAGTCAATGCGCGGATCAAGGGGGTTCCGCCGGGGAGCCGGGCTTCGCCCTCGATCATTGACTATGCAAGGGTCAACAAAATCACGTTTCAGCCCGTCAATCGGCAAGTGGAGAATTCCGTCGTGAGTGATCAGCACAAGCAAGTCAGCCGGCCCGATCCGCGGAGTGTGCGTGCTCGACTCGAACGTGCGCTGGCCGGTGACGTTATCCAGCGTCCCGTCTACGCAGCGTACGACTGGTTCATCAAGAACCGTGCGATCGATTGGGGGTCCCTGTTTGAGCAGGGATTGGGACAGATCGCCCATGCTGACCTTGTTCAGGCCCACCGACCGAATGTCGAGATTGTCGAAACCACCCAAGAAGTAGACGGCCAAATCCGTCGCGACGTGCGGTGGATCACCGACCGTGGTGAGTTGCATGAATGGTATCTCGGCGAGTGGCATCAGGAGTGTTTTATCAAGAAGCCGGACGACTACCGCATCATGCGTAGGGCATGGGAGGGTACTCACTTCACTGTCACTTCGGAGCCTTTCGAGCACGCCGACGAAGAAGTCGGCGATACGGGCATTACACTCGGCCATCTCGGCTGGGCGCCCTTGCGACGGACACCCGAGATGACGGTCCAGATCGAATTTGCCGGTCTTGAGCGGTTTACATTGGACCTGGCCGATGAGCAACCGGAGCTAATGGAGCTACTAGAGTTGCTGACGGAAGTTACGCTTCAGAAGTGTCGCGTGGCTGCCAAGGGGCCTGCCCGATACATCAAGCTATGGGAAAACATGTCGATCGAAATGATCGGCCCGCGTCTCTACCGGCAGCGGCTGGTGCCCGTCTATCGCCAGATACTGGAGATATTCAGTTCGGCCGGCAAGCGGCTGGTGGTTCACTACGATGGGAAATTGAGATCGATCGCTGATGATATTGCGGAGTTAGGGTTCGATCTCGACTCGTTCACGCCGCCGCCGCAGGGCGATATGTCCACGGCAGAAGCCCGGGCCTGCTGGCCGGAGAAGTTCCTCTGGCTGCACCCGCCGCTAGACTGGTTCCGTGGCGATCAAGCGACACTGGTTGAGCGGATTTTACAAATGGTACGTGACGCCGGACCTCGGCGTTACTGCTTCATGATCAGTGAAGACGTACCCCCGGCATGGGAGCAAAATGTTCCCGCCGTGCTTCAGGCCCTGGATACGATGCGGGCATAGTCCCGATTTGCCGCGTTGGTTCTGTTACTCTTCCGATACCACGAAACGAAAAGCTCGTAACGCAACGATGGAGATTCAGCAACTCATCGATCGGTACGAACAACGTCGCGAGGTGCGCGAGCAGAAGTTCTGGGACTTCTTCCGTGCTGACGGCGGGAGTTTTCTGATCGTCCAGCACCCGCCCGGGAATATCTGGACAGCCTGCAACAGCGTGGACGATGTCTGCCGTAACAACATCGAGTACTTTTGGGATTGCCTTCAGGTGGACTGGACCGACGACCTGGCTTTCCTGTCGCCGTGGGTCGGCACGGGCGTTTATGCCAACGCGTTCGGTTGCGAGTACGTTTTCCGAGATCACAACGCACCCCATGTGCATTATCGCTACCATCGGATTGAAGAAGTTCACGGGATCGAATATCCCGACTACCGCAAGAGCCCCATCATGACGATGGTGCTCGACTGCATCGACTGCCTGAAAGAGCGGACTCGCGGCAAGTTACCGATCGCGCTGACCGACACGCAGTCGGCGTTCGATACGGCCACGCTCATTCTTGACGCCTGCGAGCTGTTTTCCGCCTGTTACGAAGACGAGCAGACAGTCGTGGACTTCATGCAAAAGATCAACGACCTGATCATCGAGTTCTCCCGGGTGCAGATCGAGCGGATCGGGCCGGAGTTGGTGGCCAGACCCGGCCACCAAATGGTAAGCGTGGCCGGCGGCCCGGGTATTTCGGTCTCGGACGACAATTTGGCCGTCTCCTCGCCGCCGATCAATCGGAAGTTTGCCCTTCCACTGGACCAGCAATTGGCCGACGCTTTCGGCGGTATAGCTTTGCACTCGTGCGGTGTGTGGGCGTACACCATGCCGATGCTTCGCGAGATGTCCAATGTCCAGGTCGTCGAGTGTGCCGTTGGCGAGGGCGCAAACGACCCGAACCCCAACTCTCCGGCCGACGTTCGCCGCGCCCTGGCCGGATCGTCGATCATCGCCAAGACTCGCTTGGGCGACGACATCGACAAGGCCCTGGCCGTGCTGGATGAACTTGCCGATACGCGGCTGAAGCTGGTCGTTGAAATCGGGTATGACGAGGAAAATGCCGAACGAAACTACCGGTTGATCGAGAAGAAGCTCCAGAACATTTACGAGCGATGAGTTTATGGACGGGATCGAATCATTCAGACTTGAGTTTTGGGACTACCTCGCGTTCGCGGCATTCTTCGTCGTGCTATCGGCAATCGGCTACTGGACCGGACGCAAGGAACGCACCAGCGCCAAGGAATACTTCCTCGCCGGCAAAAAACTGCCCTGGTACGTGGTGGGCGGCTCGTTTATCGCTTCGAACATCAGCACGGAGCATTTTATCGGAATGATCGGCGCGGCGTGTGTTTACGGGATCTGCGTTGCGATGGCTGAGTGGATGAACGTCCTGGTATTTTCGCTGCTGATTTGGTTCTTCATCCCGTTCCTGCTCGCTTCGAGGGTGTTCACCACGCCGGAGTTCCTTGAAAAACGCTTCAGCCCGGCGCTGCGGCAGATGTTCGCCGCGGTCACGATCGTGAGTAACGTCGTGGCTTTCTTGGCGGCAGTGCTGTACGGCGGTGCCTTGGCGCTGGAAAACCTGTTCGGATGGAACTTGTGGGGCGCCATTATTATCTTGGGCGTTGTGGCCGGCTTTTGGGCAATCTACGGCGGCCTCTCGTCGGTGGCCTGGACCGACCTGTTCACCGTGGTCGTAATGGTCGGCGGCGGCACCACGGTTACCGTGCTGGGCCTTTACATGCTGGCCGGCGACGAAGGTTCCTTGATCGACGGCTTCGAGAACATGATCGAGTTGAACCAAGCCAATAAAGGCCTCTGGGCAGAGGCTGTCACGTCTAATGTCGAAAACCTGGCCGGAAGCGATTCTTACGACCGCCTGTCCGTCTTTCAACCGGCCAGTCACCCAATCGTGCCCTGGACAAGCATCCTCGTCGGCACGTTCTCCATAGGCATCTGGTACAGCGTGCTCAACCAATTCATGATCCAGCGCGTGCTGGGCGCCAGAAACAGTTACCACGCTCGGATGGGTATCGTTTTTGCGGGATTCATGAAGGTCTTCCTCCCCGTAATCATCGTCATACCCGGACTGATCCTGTTTGCCCTTCATCCAGAAATCCTGCTCCAACCCTGGGCGAAAGTGCGACCGGCGGCCGACCAAGGCTACGTTCACTTGGTTCAGGCCCTGGTGCCCGTCGGATTGCGCGGCCTGTTTCTGGCCGCGCTGTTCGGGGCTATCCAATCGACGGTCAACTCCGTGCTGAATTCCACCGCCACGATCTTCACGCTGGACATCTACAAACGCTGGCTGCGCCCGGAATCCACGGACCGGCACCTTGTCAGGGTGGGTATAGTATCCTCGACGATCGTCTTGCTGATCGCCATCGTACTCGGAGGATTCATCAGCAAGCTGGGCGGCAGCCTGTTCGTCTATATCCAATCGCTCTATGCGTTCTTCGCGCCGCCGTTCGCCGCGATCTTCCTGCTTGGAATCCTATGGAAGCGGATTAACGGTATCGGGGCCACGGTTGCCGTGGTGTTCGGGTTCCTCTTCGGCATCGCCATGAAGCTGTATGTGCAACTCGTGGGTAGCCACCCACCTTGGATCGAACCGTACGCTAATCAGGCCGCCATCAATTGGTGCTTCTGCATGGTGACATGTACCATGGTAAGCCTGCTGAGTGCGCCACCTCGGCCCGAGCAGATCACCGATCAACTGACGTTCAACTGGAGAAAAATGAATATCTTCGAGGATCTTGGCGAGCACTGGTACACGAGCGTAGTCACCTGGTGGGCGTTGTTCGTGCTGGCCATCATCGCGCTGTTACTCGTTTTCTCCGGCCTGAGTTTCCCGATCGGAGTTGCACCGTGAGCCTCGACAAATTTGAGCCTGCTTACATACTGACTTACGTGTCGAGCTTGCCCTGGCCGCCGTGGGATCACGTCGTTTCGGCGATTGCATTGAGCGTATTCGTGGCGGGGATCGCCTATATTCACCGCCCGTGGTTCAAGGCCTTGTTGATGACCATGCCCGTTCCCTTCACGTGTGCCTACGTCATATCGGGGATTCCGATCGGACCAATGCATCTGTTCGGATTTATCTTGTCCATCGGGTATCATTGGCTGGTCTTTCTTCTGGTGCGAAAATCTCAAGTGCCGTTGCTCGTGGCCATCGTGCTGTCGGCGGTTGGGTATGTGGTAATTGGGTCGATGTGTTGCGGGCTTGTCTCTCGCGTCCCGTTCGCCGTTTTGATAGTTGCCGCGCTCGTTGTGTTCCTTCTAGGGCTTTGGCTGTATCAACCATCGTCCGGACAACCGCACCGCGGCAATGCGCCGTTTTGGGTGAAACTGCCGACGCTTTTCGGGTCGGCACTGGCGATCTACGGCATGACGGGACTGCTGCAAGGGGCGGTAACCACCTTTCCATACGCCGGTGTCTTCGCCAGCTATGAAATGAGACGAAGCCTTCGACTACTTGCCGGACAATACACGATCAATAGCATCGCACTGGCAACGATGATCTCGGTCATGTGGGCAGCTCAATGCCTGGGATTGCCAAAGCCCGGACCGATCCTCGTCGGCTGGGCCACTGTCGTGGCGTGCTCGTTGACGATCTATAGGATGCGCCTCGGCATGGCGCGGCAAGACCATCGCACAATAGCCGGCCGTCACTTGCGACATCTCCAACACAACGTCTCAAGAGATGCCGCCACGTGCATGCGCGAACGCCAAGAAGCTGATCGAGTGTCTGGAACGAACCCTTAGTGTGGGAGCTTACGCATGATTGTGGACGGACGGGAAATCCGCCTTCAGCGGCTGATGGGCGACGGCCGCGCAGTGATAATTGCCATTGACCATGGGCTGTTCGACGGGCCGATCCCGGCGATGGAAGACCTGCCCGCCACGGCCGAGAAAATCAACCCGATCGTGGACGCGGTGTTGCTGGCCCCAGGCATGTTACGCCACTGTCACGGTATCTTTACCCGACCCAAACGCCCCCTGGCAGTGGTCCGGCTGAACTGGAATACTGTCTATTGCTTCAAGTTGGGATACACTGCGGCTAAGAGCGTTTACAGCTTCAGCCCGAGCGACGCGCTGCGCGAGGGTATGGATATCGCCCTGGTGTCGCTCACCCTGCAAACGGGCGACGAACAGCGCGACGCGGAGAACGTGGAAGTCCTTTCCAAACTGACGAACACCTGTCATGCGATGGGGATTCCGGTGATTGGCGAATACTTTCCAACCGACCACGAGAGCCTGACGCCCGGGCAGTTGCACGACAACGTGTTGATCGGCAGCCGCATTGTGGCTGAACTCGGGGCCGACGCGATCAAGACATTCTACACCGAGGATTTCAAGGCGGTTACGTCCAGTTGCCCGGTGCCGGTCTTCGGGCTGGGGGCCGAGAAGCTGCCCACCCAGGCCGAAGCCCTGCGTCTGGCCGCAGGCGAGATCGAAGACGGCGCCGGCGGGGTAGTGTTCGGCCGAAACGCCATCCAGGTACCCGACCCGCTGGCGTTTCAGGCGGCCCTGTGC
This sequence comes from uncultured Planctomycetaceae bacterium, assembly GCA_964505115.1. Lineage (GTDB taxonomy): Bacteria > Planctomycetota > Planctomycetia > Pirellulales > Thermoguttaceae > CAZDHN01. The sequence goes on along the minus strand of CAZDHN010000115.1, from coordinate 3,508 downwards.
GACGTGGTCAAGCGCGGCGTGCAGGCCGAAGATGCGGCGACCACACACGGACTTGGTTAATACCCGTGTTCTGCTCTACCCGCACCCGAAGGACTTGCAAGAAGGAACCAACGCCATAACCGCTCAACCCTCCCGGCCTCGCGTGGGTCTGTTGGCCCTGACGCTCGATCTGTATCAAACGCTGGCCCCCGAATTGCGAGACCGGCGCGAGCAGTGGGTGCGCAATGCCGTGCTGCCGGCGCTGCGGCCGATTGCCGACGTGCGATTCGACAGGGCCGTTGATCGACGCGAGGACATCGAGTCGATGATTCGTGAGTTCGAAGCCGCCGGCGTCGATGCGCTAATGGTGGTCTGCCTGACATACGCCCCCAGCCAGATCGTTCTGCCGGCGTTGAAACGATCGTCGTTGCCGATCATCGTATGGAACACGCAAGAGCTATTCGCCGTGGATGACACGTTCGACGGCGACGCAATGTTTGCTAATCACGGCGTGCATGGTACGCAGGACTTGTCGAGTGTGTTGCTGCGCAGCGGGGTGCGGTTCGAGTACGTCACGTCGCATCTGGACGACCCGGGCTGTCTGGAGCAGCTTTCCGACTTCTTCGTTGCGGCTTCCGCGGCCTCGGCGCTTCGTCGCACCAGGATCGGTTTGATGGGGTATCCCTTTCCGGGAATGGGTGACTTTGCCGTGGACACCACGCACGTGGCCACCACGCTGGGCTGCCAGTGGACGACGCTTTCAGTCGAAGAGTACATCCAACGTGCCGAAGCCGCACCCGATGACGACGTCCAAATGCTCGTGGCGGAGTACCGCCGGTCTTACGAGGTGGCAAGCAATCTGACCGACGACGATCTGGAGGCCACCGCCCGTGCGGAGTTGTCGTTGCGCGGGATGGTAGCCGATCAGCATTTGGACGCACTGAGCTATCAGTTCATGGCGTTCGGCGAAGACGAGCGCACGGTGACGCTGCCGTTTGTGGCTGCCAGCCGGATGATGGCCGGCGGCGTCGGATTCGCGGGCGAGGGCGATCTGGTGGGCGCGGCCGGCACCTGGCTGTTGAATCGGTTACAGGGACCGGCCAGCTTCAGCGAGATATTCACGATCGATTTCGGGGGCAACGGGCTGCTTTTGAGTCACATGGGCGAGGCCAACGTTGCGATGGCCCAAACTGACCGCAGGGTTCCCCTGGTGGCCAGGCCGACGCCGATCACGCGCACCCGCGGCCGGCAGTTGGCCCTGGTGACAAGCTTCCAGCCCGGGCCGGCGACCCTGTGTGCACTGGTGCAGGGACCGAATCAGCGCTGGCGGTTTGTGGCCAGCCGGATGCGGATCGAGGAGTTCGGGACGCTTGGCTCGATAGCCGCACCGCACTCGAAGGTCACAGTGGCCGAAGGCGATGTCCGCGACTGGCTCACTGCGTACGCCAAGGCGGGCGGGCCGCACCACAACGCGATCTGCTTCGGCGACGCCACCCGGCGGATCCGAGCTGCCGCCGAAATCCTGAATGCCGACTACTGCGAGGTCTAACGATGTTCTTGGGAATGGACTTGGGTACCACCAACGTCAAGGCGGTTGTTGTCAATGCGGAAGGCCGTGTTGTCGCTCGGGGCAGCGAGCCGGTGGATCGAGTTTGCACGGCGGACGGGGGCGTCGAGCAGGACATCGACCAAATCTGGGACGCTACTTGCCGGTCCATTCGCGAGGCCGTTGCCGAGATTGAGCCGGCGGAAATCCAATCGATCGGCATATCGAGCCAAGGCGGCGCGCCGCAACTTCTTGATGCCGAAGATAAGGCCCTCGGCCGCGTGATCAGTTGGCTCGACGGACGGGGTCGGCCGCTGGACGACGAGCTTGTCGCGGACCTCGGCGAAGATTATCTCGCTGAGCATATCGGCTGTAAGTTCAGTGCGACGATCATCGGCCAGCTACTTCGTATCCAACGGGAAGCTCCGGAGCGGTTTGAGTCAGCCAGGCGTATCGGATTCGTGGGCGACATAATCGTCGGCCGGCTTTGCGGCCGTCGTGCACACGACGCGACCAGCCTCTCGATCGGGATGCTCTACAACCCACGATTGGGCCGGACCGACCCCGAAATGCTCAAGCGGCTGTCGATCCGGGAAGACCAGTTACCCGATCTTCTACCGGCGACGACCCCTGCGGGCAGACTGCGTGAGGAAGCCGCCCGACAGACACGGCTGGTGGCGGGAATACCGGTCTCACCTGCCATCCACGACCAATATGCGGCTTTGATCGGAGCCGGCTCGGTCCGCCAGCGCGATGTTTTCTTCGGCACCGGCACCGCCTGGGTACTTGTAGCCAATACCGCCAGACTCGCTCCGCCAGCCACCCGGAAAACACTGGTCTGTCCTCACCCGGTGCAAGGTCTGTACGGACAGTTACTGTCAATGGGAAACGGCGGTTCTTCGCTCCAGTGGGCGATGAACCTGCTCGGCCGCCACCAGCCCTCCGTTACACAAATCGACGATGCGCTGGAGGCGGTCGCACCGGCCAGCGACGGTCTTGGCTTTTGGCCACTGCTCTGCACCGGTGTCGGGCACGATCCATTCGACCATCCGGGCGGCCGATTGAGCGGAATCACCCTTGCTCATTCGACAAGCCATCTGGTGCGTGCCGTGGTTGAAGGTCTGGCCTGCGAATTCGCCCGGCACTTGGCATTTTTCACCGATGCGCGTCTGCCAATCGAAAGATTGGTGATGTGTGGCCAAGCGGCCGCCAGTCGGGCAACGCCACAAATCATCGCCGACGTGACGGATCGGCCCGTGGACTGCGTCGCCGAGCCGGCGATTAGCGCTTTCGGAGCCGCCACCATAGCCCGCTCGCTGGTCGACACTAACAGTAACCTGGCCGGTTTGGCGAAGGATCTGGCGCCGACAACCCGAACGGTCCAGCCGAGTGAACATGTTCCCACGTATCGTCGCCTGTTTGACAAGTACCTTGAACCTTTCAACACTTCAGTTGTGTCGCAATGAAGCCCGTTCCACTCTACTAAGTGTGGCGTTATACCGACGCCGCGCGCTGTTTTCGCACGGTCTTCCCCGGACGGAAGGTTTCGTGCCTGGCGTTCGGACATTGGTCGTCGCCATCGTGACGGTCCCTCTGTGGCGTCTTCCTTGCGACCTTTCCTTCAATCATCTGGGTTTCCTGCGGGGCGTGTGCCGTGCCGATCGTTCGATCTCCAAGAGCAGCCGGTCAAGATTGGACTTCTGGTAAAGGCGATAGCCGTTGACGGGGTTGCGGTGCTCGGCGATCTTGCCGTCGCGCCCCCAATTCCTCAACGTGTTCGGCGAGATGCCGACGTATTCGGCCGCCTGTTTCACCGTAAGGTACTCATCCACCTTGGGCATGATCGAGTACTCCCGTTTCGCCAGCCCGCACACCGGAAGAACCACCCCCAAACCTTATCAAACATCAACGGTCTGTAAACCCACCCAGGTAAATATTCGCCGAAGGGGTGGAAAATTAGCGAACTGATCTGGCGTCTCCGGG
>CAZDHN010000114.1:0-12228 GCA_964505115.1 uncultured Planctomycetaceae bacterium | reverse complement strand
ACCAACCCGTCGTCGGTGGCGAATTGCACTTTCAGGTTGTTGACTTCGAGGGTCATCTGGTTGTTATCGAGTTGCGAAGAAACGTAGGGTGGGTCGAGTGCAACGAGCCCCACCATAGCCTGTCCATCCTCTGTTTGGTGGGGCTCGTTGCACTCGACCCACCCTACATTACTCGCCCTCACATTATTATCAAATGCAACTACCTACCTATTCTTCATTCTCGGGTCGAGTGCGTCGCGTAGTCCGTCGCCGAGGAAGTTCAGGGCCAGAAGGGTCAGGCCTAGCGCCAGGCCGGGAAATAGCACCAGCCACCAATATATACGTACCGGCGTGATTACCCGCATGCCCTCGTTGGCCAGCAGCCCCCAGGAGACGTCGGGCGGCTCGACGCCCAGGCCCAGGAACGAGAGGAACGCCTCGAAGAGCATCACGCGCGGGATGGTCAGTGTAAGGTATACGATCACGACGCTCAGCAGGTTGGGCACCAGGTGTATGAAGATGATTCTCATCCGCCCGGCCCCCAGGGTTCGAGCCGCCTCGACAAACTGCTCGTTCTTCAGCGAAATCACCTGCCCTCGCACTACCCTGGCCATGGTCAGCCAGTAGATGGCGCCCACCACGATGAAGAAGATCATGATGCGGTCGATTCCGTACTGGCTTTCCAGCACGTCTCGAACTTTCGGGTCGGCCAGGATGGTGATAATGAAGATCACGACGAAGATGAAGGGTATCGAATAGAGCACGTCGACCAGCCGCATCATCAGGTTATCGACCCAACCGCCCAGGTAGCCCGACACGGCACCGTACGAGACGCCGATCACCAATGAAACCAACGTGGCGACCAGCCCGACGGCCAGCGAGATTCGTCCACCCCAGAACAGCCGGGAGAGCAGGTCGCGGCCCAGCTTATCGGTCCCGCAAAGCGGCCCCACCGACCGGTCGCCAAACAGGGCCAACCGCAACCGCAGCAGTTGCCGGCCAAAAGGCCCCAATTGGCCGAAGCCTTCATCGAGCCGGGCATCTTGGCTATCGTCATCCCGATCGGCCAGCAGGGGCGTTTCTCGCATCAGTTGCCGGAACTCGGGCGGGGCGAACTGGCCAGCCGTATCGACGTATCGAGGCGGCGCCAGCGGCAGAAGCGGCGTTAGTAGCACGGCCGTCGCCAGACCGACCAGGAACCAGAGCGAGAGCATGGCCACCCGTTTCCGGCGCAACTGCCGCCAGGCATCCCGCCACAGCGAGAGCCCCCGTATCGACTTCGCCTCGGCCAACAGCGCCGCGTAACGGTCCAATTCGCTCGATCCGTTCAAGTTTTCCCGTTCTTTTTCCACTATCAACTATCCACTATCAACTATCCACTATCAACTATCCACTATCAACTATCCCACTATCAACTATCCACTTTTCTCTCACTCCAGTTTGACTCGCGGGTCGAGATAGCCGTACGAAATATCGACCAGCAGATTCATGGTGTACAACAGCGTGGTGTATAGTAGCACGAGGCCCATGGCCAGCGTGTAGTCGCGTTGAGTGGCCGCCTGGATGAAGTGCATGCCCAGGCCGGGTATGGCGAATATCTGCTCGACGACCAGCGACCCGGTCAAAATGCCGGCGATGGCCGGGCCCAGGAACGACACGACCGGCAGCATGGCCCCTTTCAGTGCGTGTCGCAAGATGACGGTCCGCGTGGGCAGCCCCTTGGCGTAGGCCGTGCGGATGTAGTCGCGGCCGAGCACGTCCAACATGCCGGTCCGCGTCAGTCGGGCCACATAGGCCGCGTAGGGAGCGCCCAGGCAGAAGCCGGGCAGGACCAACTGCCCGAGCGTTCCCCAGCCGGCCGCCGGAAAGATGGGCCAGATGAACACGAACAGCATTATCATGATGCCGGCGATGACGAAGTTCGGAAGCGCAATGCCCACCGTGGCCACGCCCATCAGCGAGACGTCCAACAACGTGCCGCGCCGCACGGCCGAGACGATGCCCGCCGTAATGCCCAGCGATAAGGCAAACGCCAGCGCCACGACTCCCAGCGAAACCGAGATGGGAAAGCCTTGCTCGATAATCTCGCCCACCGAGAAGTCGGCCAGCCGGTAGCTGTCGCCCAGGTCGCCGTGAAGCGTGTTGTTCAGTTCGCGGCCGTATTGCATCCAGAGCGGTTCGTCCAAGTGATACCGCTTGGCCATGTTGGCCTCGATCTCCGGCTCCAAGCGGCGCTCCCCATCGAACGGCCCGCCCGGCACCGCGCGCATCAGAAAGAAACTCACCGTGAACACGACCCAAAGCGTGATCGCCATCCACAGCAGTCGTTTTGATATGAATCGAATCACGGGCAGCCCAGTATCCGTTTTTACCATATATGGCGTGAAGTACCGACGTTTAGCCGGCGGGCTTGCCCGCCGTGTTTGACGCGCGGCGGGCAAGCCCGCCGGCTAAACGGCAGGCCGCACGGAGTATGGTTTTTCGCGATGTTTCATTTCCGTGAACGGTTATCCGATCCACTGAGTTTCTCGATGATTCGATCGACGTCGAAGACACAGCCACCCCAGGTGCCGCCGCCGACGCGCTGCAGCGCGGCCCAAAGGCGAGTGTCGTCTGGCAGCTTGGGGTCGGGAGCCAGGTCGGGGTGCGGTTGACGCTCCGCCAGCACTCGGGCGCCTTCGGCCGGGTCGAACTGGCGATCGGGCGTGCCTACCAAATCAACGCTGCCTTCCAAGCGGTTGCGGTCGATGATGATGCGAACCCGATCGCCGTCGCGGAGTTTACCCAGCGGCCCGCCGTCCAGTGCCTCGGGCCCGACCAGGCCGATGCAGGCCCCGGTCGAAACGCCGGAGAATCGGGCGTCGGTCACCACGGCCACTTGGTGGCCCCAGGAAAGATGTTTCAGCGCGGAGGTGATCTCGAAAATCTCTTCCATGCCGGAACCCATCGGGCCGCGACCGATCAGCGCCAGCACGTCGCCCGGCTCCAGTGGCCGTTGGCCCAAACCTTTGATCGCCGCGATTGCCTCGGTCTCGCGGACGAAGACCTTGGCCGGCCCGGTCATGCGATAAACGCCGTCGGCGTCGATCGCCCGGGAGTCGATCGCCGTGCTCTTGATAACCGACCCGTCGGGCGCGAGATTTCCTCGGGGGAAGCAGGCGGTGCTGGTAACGCCCAGTTGGCGAGCCCGATCGGGTGTCATGATAACGTCGTCCGGATCGATACGGTCGCGGTCGCGAAGCAGCGTTCGCAACGCCTTTCGACGCGGCGAGTTCTCCCACCACTGGAGCACTTCGCCCAGCGGCCGTCCGCTTACGGTCGGCACGTCCAACTGAAGGAGGCCCAATTCACGGAGCCGCAACATGACCTCGGGCACGCCGCCGGCCAGATAGACGCGGATTGTCGGATGGTTGACCGGCCCGTTGGGCAACACGCTAACCAACCTGGGCACGCGCCGGTTGACGTCGGTCCAGTCGTCCACCGTGGGTCGGCGCAGACCGGCCGCGTGGGCAACGGCCGGCAGGTGCAGCAGCCAGTTTGTCGAACCGCCGAAGGCCGCGAATACAACCATGGCGTTTTGGATCGCGCCGGCCGTCAGAATATCGGCCGTTTCCAGCCCGGCGGCTTGCAGCGACATTAGTGCCTTGGCGCTTCGCCGGGCCAGATCGAGCCAGATCGGCTGACCCGACGGGGCCAGGGCCGAGTGCGGCAGTGCCAGCCCGAGCGATTCGGCCATCACCTGTCCAGTTGCCGCCGTGCCTAGGAAATGGCATCCGCCGCCGGCCGAGGCACACACGCCGCAACCGAGCGTCGACGCCTGCTCCAAGCTGAGTTCACCCCGGGTGAACCGGGCGCCGATCGACTGGATCTTGCCCGTGTCTTCGCCTTCGGTTGGTGGGAGCGTGACGCCGCCGGGCAGCATCACGGCCGGCAGGTTGGGGAAGGCGGCGATGGCCATCAACACGGCCGGCACCGACTTATCGCAACAGGCCACGCCCAGCACGCCCTTTGCGGTTGGGATCGATCGCGTCAGCCGGCGGAAGATCGAAGCGGCGTCGTTGCGATAGGCGAGGCTGTCGAACATTCCGGACGTGCCCTGGGTGCGGCCGTCGCAGGGGTCGGTGCAGTATGCGGCGTAGGGCAGTGCATCCGCCCGTTTGAACTCCTCGGCCGCCGCCCGCATCGCCACGCCCAACTCGAAATGGCCCGTGTGGTATCCCAAGGCCACGGTCGAACCGTCGTCGGCGCGGATTCCGCCGAGGTGGCTGATCATCAGGTATTGATCTCCCGCCAGGGCCGACGGAGTCCAGCCCATCCCGGCGTCTTCGGTCATGCCGAACAGGTCCCCGCTAGGCCGGTCGCGGAGCATATCGGGCGTCAACGGCAGGCTGCCTTCCGGACCCGGCCCGTGACTGACCACGTCGTATAGCGCCGGATCGCCACTGTCGAGCAGGGCGTTCGGGTCGTCAACCTGGCGGGAAGATTTGGACATACGGGTCTCCCAATATAGTAGTCATCCGAGCCGCCCCGTCCTCGGGGCGGGTAATTGTGCGGGTGGGTAATTTTTACGGCGTCATTTGGTTAGCGGCACCACATAAACCGCGGCGGGGACGCCGCGGCTCGGCGCCATTATGTCGTTCGACGTAATTTGTAGCGCCATGTACGTTGCAACCTGCAAAGGAGAGAGCCGCCCCGTCCTCGGGGCGGGTATCGTGGCGGCATTGTTACGTGAGGCCACGAAAGGGGACAGGTCCATGTTTTCGGCTTGCACTTCCAACGCCATGGATAACCAACCGGCCGAAAAATGGACCAGTCCCCAGTGAACTCGATGGACGCCATCGTATCAGGTTTGGCGGCGGAGAAAAGCCGTAAGCGATACTCGTTTGACACGCACTCCAGGCGCCCTAGGGTTATATGGACATTTTTCGCGCCCGTTCGGGCGTCCGATTCTACGGAAAATAACGACCATGATGAGACATCTATTGATCGTGCTGGCAACGACGGTCCTGCTTGCTCCCTTATCGGACGGGCTGGGAGTCGCTCCGGCAGCGGAGAGCCGGCAGACACTCGACAGCCAAAACGTCGAGAAATTGGACGCGGCGGCTCGGAACTATCGCATCCGGGTATACCTGACGTTTCACCAATACCGGGCGGAACACGACCGGCGTCGGGCGGCTTGGGATCGAGTCGAGGCGGCCTGGAAAGCGGCCGGCAGCCCGGTCGATAAATTCGACACACTCGTCGGCTGGCTCTCGGCGGCCACTCGGGCGTCGACAGTCGGTTCCGTCGGCCCCCTGCCCGAAATACCCAGTTTCGACCGACCGCCCGTCGAGCAGACGCCCGTCAAGCAGACGCCCGTCGAGCAGCCGCCCGTCAAGCAGACGCCCGTCAAGCAGACGCCCGTCAAGCAGACGCCCGTCGAGCAGCCACCCGTCGAGCGACCGAGCGCTAAACCGCCAATTGTTGAGCGACCGATGGTTGAACGGCCGAGCATCGAGCGGCCAGTCGTTAAACCGTCAACCATTGAGCCACCGATCGCCAAACCACCAATCATTGAGCGACCGAGCACAAAACGGCCGAGCATCGAGCGGCCAGTTGCCAAACCGCCAATCGTTGAGCAGCCGAGAGTCGAGCCGCGTCAACCGCCGGTCCGTTATGCCGCGCCGCGGCCGCTACTGCCGGGGCCGGCGGCCTCGCGATTGGGCGTTGGCGAGCGTGCCTTGCCGCGGGATACTACTCGACGGTCGGATGTTCCCATCGACGGTCCGCCGCCGGTCGAAGTGCCGCCGGTGAGCGATTTGGCTCGAAAGGTCGTGGAGAAGCGACCGTCGTCTACGTCGATTCCGAGCGACTTGCCCACGCTTGAACCCCGACTGCCGTTGCCCGAACTTCCGCAGGTTGCCGAGCAGGCCGGCCCGGCCGAGAGCCATCTGCAGCGAAGCGAACACCCGACGCTAGCGGGTCCAAACGACACGGTCGAGCGTCACGCGGCCGCGGGCCAACTGCCGTCGGTCGGCGCGACCGAGATGGGAGATCGTTCGGTTGCGACACCCCGCGTTAAGCCGCAAGCGGCCGTTGTTGCCGCGAATCGGCCGCGAGCGCCCGGCCCAAGGCTCGTCGACCGGCCGGCATTGGCCGCCGCCCGGGCGACGCTTGAACCGACGCTGCCCAACACGCCGCCGGTCGTCGAACCCATCGACCGGCCACCACGGCCGTCTGCCGAACCGTCTGCCATGCCAGTGCCGCTGCCGCTGCCTATCAAACCCGAGATGCCAAGCAGGGTGAATCTTCGCGAGTTGGCCGCGCGGATTGCCGGCAACAATCTGGCCGTTCGGGCATTGGAATCGGAACTCGACAAGGAGCAAACCTGGACCGCCCGGAAGCTTGAGCCGCTGCTCATACGGCTTCGACGGCTGAGCGTGCGCACGGCCGATCTTCAGTTATACCAGGATATAGTGCCGGAGAAGGATCGTTGGTTGGTCGGCGAGGCGGAATCACCGCGAAGCCTCGTCTCGCAATTGGCGGCCGGGATTGTCGAAGCCCGAGCCCGGGCCACCAGCGACCAATTTGCGGGCACCGACGCCGATCGGGCCAGCGAACTGGACCATCTGGAGCGGCTTTCGCGGAGCCTGGCCGAGTTGGCTCGGGGCAAGTAAAGCGAGTTCACCGCTTCACCGTCTGAAAAAAGTTTGACTTTGCGGGCAGCGGCAGGTTGATCGGAAAACTTTCGCCACTCCTCTTATCTTCACAGCCGTGTGCGGTAAGAACCGTTGCATTTCGTACACACCGAAGCGGCAAACTCATGCGCATGCCCGCATGATCCCCCAGACCATTCCAGGCCCGTCATTCACGCAAATTCGCAAAGCTCAGCATCTTGCCGAGAAGCCGTCAATTGCCTAATGGCGCCAGTTTTCGCGCACCGATACACTCCCTGACAAGACGGTTGCCGCGGAGTTTCTTGATTGCGGTTGCGAGTCACTTTGGAGTCTTGGATTGCAAGATGCACGCGTCGTGTGCGCATCTTGCGCGGTTATTTGTTTTAGCCCCGACGGCCACGTCGGGTTGCGGCTCTCTCGGCGAAACCGCCGGGGGTTAAACGATTTTGGTTGCGGCCGAGTAAGGCGAGGCCGCGCTAGGCTAATCCAGGAGGATACATGGAAATGAGATGCTCTCGCGTTGCATTGTCATTACTTTTGGCCGTGCTGGGCGGTGCGGTTCTCGCACTGACGCCCACCGACGGCCGCCGTGGAGTGGCGGCCGACATCGGTTCCACGCCGCCAGCTAACCTGAATTCAGCAAAGGAGGTTGACAACTACCAAGGGGCATACGATTGGGGTGACGACGAGTACGGCTATGTCTATTCCCGACCGGAAGGCCAATTCGGCAACAACCGGGAAGAGTCTGATTCGACGGCGGCCAACGAGGATTCGTACACCAACGACAAGTCGGAGGCGCGGCAATACGATTTTGAGGACGAATACGGCAGCGAGGACTACCAGGACACCGCCGATTCGCAGTCGGACCAAAACGACTGCATCTACAACGACTACGATTACGAGGGCGACTACGACTACACCAACGACGACTACGACTACGACACCAGCGTCGCCACCGATTACGAGTACGACGCCGACGAGGCGATGTATGGCCGGGAAAGCTACGGCTATCCGAAGGACGCGTACACGGCCGACCATGATTTCGGTTACTCGCCGGCCGCGGAGGACGAGGCCGACAACGAGGCTGACGACGGGGCCGACGACGAGATGCACGCCGAAGCCTACGATGAAATGCACAACGGGATGTACGACGAAGTAGATGATGAGATGGAAGACGAGATGGGCGACGGGATGGGCGATCAGGCAGATGACGAGACCGCTGATGAAGCAGATGACTACAGTTACGAGTACGCTTATCCGGAATCGCGGTACGGGTATTCCAAGGGCGGGTATTCCAGGGACATGGACGAGTATTTCGAGGAAGAAATCTCTTCCAACCGCGGAAACGAAGATACCACTTCCGCTGACTATTCATCCGATGATTATTCGTCCGACGACTACTCGTACTACGATGAATTCGGTTACGAAGACGGCGATTGGGGCGAGACGGTCGAGGAAACGGTCGAGGAAACGGTCGACGAGGCGGAGGGCACTTGGACAAAGGGCAACGTCGACGCGACCGGGGCTGACGCCGATACGGCTTCCACCGATACCAATCCCACCGACACTAACTTTGGGCAATATGAATGCTGGAACAGCAAGCCGGGTGAAGTGTCGGAGGGTAGCTCGGAGGAAGAATCGGCCGACTACGAGTATGCGGATCCAGAAGACTTCTACGGCGATCGCTACATCGAGCCAATAACGGCCGCGACCCGTAAGCAAGGTCTGGAACTGTTCAACTCGGGTCCGGCCGAATTGTTGCTCGCGACGGATCGCGAGATGCTCATGTCGCTCGAGCGACTCTGCGAGGAGCCTTCGGGCACTCGCCGCGCCGCGCTGAACGAGCACATCGAGTGCATTGGCATGGAAGCTATTGATTTCGCTACTCGGTTCGAGGACACGACGGGCAGCGAAGTGCTGGGCCTGGCCGATGATCTGCCGGGTTGTGCGGCACTGCTGGCGACGTTCCGGCTCCTGGAGCGGGGCGAACTGAACGTCGAGGAGGCCGTGGACCTGCTACGCAGAAGCTTGACCGGCCTTTCACAAGAGTGGATTGAAGGCGTGTCCGATATCACGGCAGACGCGTTTGAAGATTCGGGCGAGAACGGACCGCCGACCGCGTCGCTCCAAGGTCCCCTGTTTGGTACGGTGATTTCATTGGCTGCCCAATCGCTGGACGACTTGGGTGGCGCGATTTGCAGCCTGTCACGCCGTTTAGACAAACTCAAGGGGAGATTCTAACGGGTCTGCTTTGACGGTGAGTCGCGATTTCAGGCATTCTCTGGCGAGAGGGAATTGGCTGGATCGCGGCTCACGTGGAGTCGGGGTAAGTAACCTAAGTCTTTGATAAGTAAAGCCTTGCGGCCCAGGTGGGTTCGGCCTGCCCGGGCCGCCTTTCTTTTGGTGACTCGAAAACCGGGGGGTAACAGGGGGAGATTATCGCCAGTTGGGGGGTGGTGGATTTTGACATAACAGCCAGTTTTTCGTTGGTAAAGATAGCACGCTTTGGATAAAATGAGGTACGAGTGGCTTTCCGCCATTTTCACCAACAACTCTTGGTGTGCCCGAGCAGTCGCAGCGGAACACGGCTGCCCGCGCCCCATGCCTGTTACGTGTCGGAGATTAGAGACATGTCAAAACCAAATTCTCTCAGGTTGTTGCCTTTCGCAACGATTGCCGCGGCCCTGTTGGTTGTCGGTAGCGTTGGCGGCGCCGAGCCGAGCCCCGAGGCAGCTCAGCTCGACAGCTTCTCGCATCCCGACGGCGCGAACTACTTCGCACTGAGCCTGAAACCCAACGCAAAGCTGCCGGCCGCCGAAGCGCACGATATTGTCGTGCTCTTCGATACCTCGGCCAGTCAAACCGGCCCGTATCGCGAAGAGGCGCTCGACGCGCTGGAAGCCATGCTGGCCAAGCTCGGACCGAAAGACCGCGTGCGTCTGGTCGCCGTCGACTTGGACGCCGTCCCGCTGAGCGAAACCTTCCTTACGCCCGGCAGCCACGAGATGGTCAAGGCGCTGGAAAAACTTAACGCTCGCGTCCCGCTCGGATCGACCGACATGCAGAAGGCCGTCCAGGCAGCGGCCGACAGCTACGATCCCGCCGACGCCAAGCCCCGCGCGGCCGTGTACATCGGCGATGGAATGAGTACGGCCAACCTGTTGGGTACCGAGCAGTTCGGCAAGTTGGTCGACAGATTGACGGCCGCGCGAGTTCCGCTTAACAGCTACGTGGTCGGTCCCAAGGTCGACCAGCAATTGCTGGGTTCGTTGGCCGGCAAGACGGGCGGACGCATGATCGGTTCGGGGGAAGACATGGCGGGCACGAAGGCCGGTATCGATCTGGCTGCCGCGGCCAAGGCCGGCGTTTTGTGGCCCACCGCCACCACCTGGCCGGCCGGATTCGCCGAAGTGTTCCCGGCACGCATGCCGCCTTTGCGGACCGACCGCGACACGGCCGTCATCGGCACGTTCAAGGGCGAAGGCCCCTTTGAAATCCAAGCGACCACCGCCGGCGCCGGCGGCGCCAATACTCTCACTTGGTCGGTCAAGCCGGGCAAGTCGGACGAAGGCTTCGGCTCGCTGGCCCAACTGGTCGAGACGGCACGAGTTGACGGCGGCGCGAGCTTGCCGATCATCGGCGCCGCCAGTCTCCGCCAGGCGCGAGTGGCGGCCGATCTGGGCGTTCGTGACATAACACGGTTGGCTCGCGAGGCACTGGCCGGCGGAAACCTGCCGGGTGCCCAGCAATTAGTGTCCGAGGCACTGCGACGCGATCCGACCAATCCCCAAGCCCTGGCGCTGAAGGGTGCCCTGGCCAAGCAACAGGCTGCGCCGGGCGCTGCCCTGGCGGGTGCTCCCGCGCCGGCCGCCGCGGCACCGGCCGATTTGAATCTTGTTGGTCCCGCCGCCGGTGACGCGGCCGTTCCGTTCGCGGCTGACGGCGCCTTTGCCGGAGCTTTCCAGCACGATCGCAAGGTGGTCATTCAGATGCTCACCGCCGACGTGCAACATACGATCAACCAGGCGCGCGGCAAGATGTCGACCAACGCGGAGGGCGCTATCCAGGACCTCAAGCTCCAGTTGGAAAACATTCGCCGGGCGCCCGAGTTGGACCCGGATGTCCGCGATCAACTGGTCGATCAGATTCAGGCGGCGTTGCGTGAAGGCAGCCGTCGGCAGGTATCCCAGGAGCAACAACGTCAGGAGCTACACGAAACGGTGGCGGCCGCCAAGGAGCGGATCCTCATCAACGAGAACCTCATGCGCGACCAGCAGAAGCTGCGGCAGCTTATGGAACGGTTCAACTCGCTGATGGACGAGGGCAAGTTCCGGGTTGCCGAGGAGGAGGCGGCCGTGCAAGCTCAGCAACTGGCTCCCACGAGTTCCATTCCGCTCTCGGCGACTTTGAATTCCCGCACGAAGGGCTATTTGACGGAGGCCCTGGCCATCCGCGTTGCCCGGCAGAAGGGGGTTATTGATACGCTCTACCAGGCTGAGAAATCGCACGTACCCTTCCCGGACGAACCGCCGATCGTCTACCCGAACGCCGAAGTCTGGCAGCGTTTGACTGCCCGGCGCGAGGACAGGTACAAGGCCATGGACCTGGCCAGCCGGGGCCCGGCGGAGAAGAAGATTACCGACGAGTTGCACGCGCCGACCACCCTGGAGTTCATCGAGACTCCCTTGACCGACGTGATCGACTACTTGAAGGACCTGCACGACATCGAGATCCAGGCCGACAACAAGGCGCTGGAAGATGTCGGTATCGGAACCGATACGCCCATCACCCGAAGCCTCAAGGGCATCTCGCTACGCTCGGCGTTGCGGCTGGTGCTTCGCGATTTGGACCTGACCTACGTCATTCAGGATGAAGTGCTGCTGATTACCACTCCCGAAGAGGCCGAGAGCCGGCTCTCGACCAAAGTCTATCCGGTCGCCGACCTGGTAATACCGATCCAAACCGTCGGAATGAGCGGCATGGGCGGCATGGGCGGCGGCATGGGCGGCGGCCAGGGCGGTGGTGGTGGCGGCATGGGTGGCGGCATGGGCGGTGGTGGTGGCGGCATGGGCGGCGGTGGCGGCATGTTTAACGTGCCCCAGGGCGTTTTGCCCCCGGTTCCGCAAGGCGGATTCAGGCCCTTCTCCGTTAACGACGACCTGACCGTTTCCACCAAGAGCACTTCGCCCAAGGCGGCGACCGCCAAGTCGAGCGGCTCCGTTGAGCGGCCGAAGAAGGTGAACCGGCCGAAGAAGATCGAGGTCGAGCTTGCCAAGGACGCCGATCCGAACGCCGTTTGGGAAACGTACTTCTCGAAGAACGAGCCAGACCAGACCGCCGTGCGCGGCGCCGTGCGGCGCCTGATGAACGACAAAAAGTACGACCACGTCATCGCCCTGATCCAGGCCGCCTTGCGGCATCGCCAGGTGCAGCCGTGGATGTACGAGGCCGTCTCGCTGGCCATGCAGGCCGACGGTCGCAGCAAACAGGAGATCGAGCGAGCCGTGATGTCGGCCGTCGATTTCGCCGACAACTCGGCCGACCTGATGTTCATCGGTGCCTACCTGGCACACCTGCAACTGGACGAACGGGC
>CAZDHN010000113.1:0-12252 GCA_964505115.1 uncultured Planctomycetaceae bacterium | reverse complement strand
AAACCGCACCTGGGGACTACCTGTTCTGGGACTTCTGGCAACAGAAGCTGGTCAGATCGCGGAAGGAGAAGCTTGAACTGCCGTTGCGGGCCAAGTCGTGCTATCTGTTCGCGCTTAGGCCGAAGTTGGGGCGTCCCCAGTTGCTCGGCACCAGTGGACACTTCAGCCAGGGAGTGGTCGAAACGAGCCAAATCGTCTGGGACGGCCAGAAGGGCCAGCTAAGCGGCAGAGTGCAAGGCAACGGTGGTGATCCGTCGACCCTGTTCTTCCACGTGCCCAAGGGGATGAAACTGGGCAGTGCAACACTAAACGGCGTCATGACCAACATCCGGCGGCCGGAAGCCGATGTTCTGGCCGTCGACATTCCCGCCCTGGCCGAGCCGGTATCGTTCGTGCTCTCCTTTTCGGGCGTCTCGGGCAAGACGACAACTCGCCCATTCATACCCGGCCGTGCCGCAACCCGGTACGAGAAGTAAAAACCTCACGCATGGCCAGCCCCCTGCCGGCAGTAGTTTTGTGAATCTCAGTAATCGTCGCGTTCCATGAAGACTTCCTGCGACAGGCAACGTTCGGCGGCCATGCCGAGTTCCTGTAGTGTTCGGCGCTGTCCGACGACGTGCCAGGGGCCGATTCCTTCCAGTTCGGGCATAATTTCGACGATTTGATCGACCATCATTTGTGCCATTCGCCTAACGGACACTTCGCCGGTCCGCTCCAGGATCGCGGTGGCGGTCTTCATCATTCGCAACATTTGCGCCCGCTTCAAGATGGGCGCCGAAAGCGAATCGCTCGGTTCGACAAGCAAGTCACTTGCGGGAACGTCCAGCACCTCCTGCCAGCGATAGAGCGTGCTTAGCGGCATATCGCTGGATTCACGCTCCTGCTGCGCAATACTGTCCATGTCGGTCTTCAGTCGCCGCGCCATCATTCGCCGCGAAACCCCTTGCTGCCGCCGGACTATCCCGAGCCGATGCAGCGGCCGTCCAGCGCGCGATGGCTTCACCGGCGCCGCTAATCTTTCCCCCGTGTCGGGGACACGCGTTTCGGTGATACTCATGACAAGTGCCTTCCTGGCTCACGAACTCCCGTGAACCGATAACGTGGTACAAGGAAACAATGAAACTGAATAAGGAGAACAACTTTGCCGCGGACATCTGCAAAGCTCACTAAAAGCAACAGACGGATTTCGTCTGTTGTTACTGGGAAATAAAAAAAGAACAATGGGTAATTAACAGCCCCAGTGTCCGACACTTCTTGCCCGAAGGTCGAACGTCACAAGCGAGCTAACCCGTCGGCGAACAGCCGCAATGAAGGCCGCGAATGATAAGTGCCTTGCCAAGCCTTCGGGAAAATAATACCAGATTCCCGGTAAATAAGCAAGTGCCCAAGAGGAGGTATGGCCGACAGCCCCAGATTGCCGAGTGGCCGCCGGGCCCTATTCGCCCAGCGTAAACTCTTTGAGCTTGGCCAGGTAGTTGGGCCCGCGCGGGCCGCTGGATATCGGTTTGGCCGGTCTCTTGTGTCCAGCCGGTGGGGCCGGGCGCCGCTTGGCAACCGATAGCCGCGAAGGCCGATGGGACGATTGCCGGTGTACTTCAACCTCGTGCCACCGTAACCCCTTTTGGGTAAATTCGGCCATCAACGTCGTCTGGTCGACCATTGACTGTTCCAGCCGAGAAATCGCCCGACGCTGGACCATCTGGTATCCGCCCCGGTGGCCCTGGTCGCTACGTTTCCAGCGGCTCCAAGCGGGCGGGCGGTCGGGCCGGGCCAGAACCATCTCGTGCTGGCCGATCGCCTGCCAGAGTTTGCCAATCTCCTCGATTGCCAACCCGCAGTCCTCGTCGCGAAGGAAGATGACCTCGCCCGTGCTACGCTCAAGTCCCGTTTCGATGGCCGTCGCGCGTCCCATGGGTTTGGCGTGACAGAACACTTGTATCTGCGGATATCGGGCTGCCCACTCGTCGGCCACCTCGATGGTGGCGTCCTCGGAACCGTCGTCGATAATTACCAACTCGAACTGCCGGGTCAACTCGGGCAAAACTTCGAGTATTTCCAGCAGGGTATCCGCCAGCGTCGACTGGATGTTTCTCACGGGCAAGAGCACGCTAAGCGAACGTTCCACTATGCACCTCGCGGAAAGAGGAGACGGAATCCGGCACCACGCCATAACGGCACTACGCCATTAATAGAAGTCGGGTTTGCTTCGGCCTTGCCTGAAAACAAGCCTCCGATGACCGTGTTACGCCACTCACGCCGAACCGGACGGTCGTTCCACTTGGTCGGCCGCAATCGGCGCGGATGTGCCGCCGGAAGCGATTATTTCGGCATCTCGCCCAGAAGACGGGGCGGCTGAAACCGTCCGTGGTATCGTGCGGGATTTTTGGATTTTGGCAGTTAGATGGGCGCCCAGGTTTCTTTGGGAACGTTGAACTTCCACTCAACGTTTTCCCCTTTTTCCCTTTCTCCCTTTTCCCTCCCTCGATATCGGCAGTTGGGGTACACGGTTTGGGCCCGAACATCGTACAATTGACGGTGCGGGCGAAGCGAACCATTCACAGAGGACGCGACTTGACTGCAAAACAATTTCCAGCACTTCTTGGCGGTTGGATACTGATTCTGCTGCTGGCCGGCTGCGACGGCCCGGCCGAGCCGGCGGCCAAACGGCAATTCAAGAAGCCCGGCCGGCTGCCGGAAACCCAATCGTCGGATGCCCCCGCCCAAACGCCGAAATCCGACCCGACGCCAGAGCCAACCGCCGAGTCGAAGCAATCGGAACCGACCCCGTCGAAGCCCAAGCAGCCGAAGCGGAAGGCCCGGCTGCTGGCCGACCTGCTCGATCAACCGGCCGATTCGGCCGCCCGAATGATCCCCAACCTGCCGCGAATGAAGGTCGACGCCGCCCTCGCGTCGGCCGAGGGGATTCGCCGCATCAGTGGCAAGCGTCTGACGCTTTACACCGACATGGCGTCGAGCGAGAAGATCGATTCGCTGCCGAAGCTTATCGATCAGGCCTTTCCGCAATGGTGCGACTACTTCGGCATCGACCCGGCCAAACAGGCCGACTGGCACCTGACCGGATTTCTGATGGAGGAGAAGGCGGCTTTTGTTCGGGCGGGCCTGTTGCCCGACGACCTGCCGCCGTTTCAGCACGGTTACGCGCGAAACCACGAACTCTGGCTTTACGACCAACCGAGCGACTACTACCGGCGCCACTTGTTGCTGCACGAGGGCACGCACTGTTTCATGAACACGCTGTTGGGCGCGTGCGGTCCGCCCTGGTACATGGAGGGCGTTGCCGAGTTGCTGGCGACCCATCGCTGGCATCAAGGCCGGCTGACACTCAACCACATGCCGGCCAATCGGGAAGAGGTGCCGATGTGGGGTAGAATCAAGATCGTCAAACGGGCCTTCGCCGACCGCAAGGCGATGAGCCTGAAGAAGGTCATCAACTATTCGCCGCGGGCGCACCTGGAAACGGCCCCTTACGCCTGGTGTTGGACGGCCGCCGCGCTTATGGACCGGAACCCTCGCTACCAAAAACGTTTTAGACAACTCCAGAAGAACGTGCTTCAGGCTGACTTCAACCAGCGATTCTTCGAATTGATCGGAGACGACTGGAACCGGCTGGACGAGGAATGGCAGGTGCTGGTCGGCGATCTGGAATACGGTCACCAGATCGCCCGAACCGCCATCGACTTCACGCCGGGCGATCCGCTACCTTCGACTGGAGCTACAGTGACCGTGGCCGCCGACGCCGGCTGGCAGAACAGCCGGATTCGGCTCGAAGCCGGCTCGACCTATCGGCTCAGCGCCTCCGGACGTTATCAAGTGGCCGACAAGCCGCAAATCTGGTGGTGCGAGCCGGGCGGAGTTTCCATCCGCTACTATCAAGGCCGACCGCTGGGAATCCTACTGGCCGTCCCGCACCCGGACGAGCCAACCACTGGGGCCAAAGGAGCCAGCAGCTTTGTCCGGCCGATAGTCGTGGGACGGCAAGCCGAGTTGAAACCCGACCGGCCGGTAACACTCTTCTTCAAGATCAACGATTCGGCCGCCGAACTGGGCGACAACGCCGGCGAGTTGAAGGTCAAGATCGAACGAGATTGACGGTATTTGTTCACGGGCGGCAGGGCCGCCAACCAAACCGGTGCTACCGCACCCGGGTAAGACCCCGCTCCCGTTGGCCATGCGCATCTCCCCGTGCCGCGCCCCGGACGCTGGTGAAGGGCCAACCCGGCGTCCGCTTGACTCTAGACGTGCGTTTTCGTGCCGGGCGAAAACACCTTCCAATCGTGACGCTCAAGCGCGCAGCGTAAGGTCCGCGCAAGCCATACTGTTTGGCAGGCACGCTGACGGTCTGCGCGCGTCGTGATAGTCAGGTTGTTTTCGTCGCGGACGTTCACGGAATCATTGTCGTCGGCTGATTCTCTACTCTCGAAATCGCTGGTTCCGCGGCACGGGCGACGTGCTTGCGGGTTGTCATTTGTTCCGTATCAGTTTCGGTGGACGGAGACAGGTCGGTGTAATCGGCGTCGGTTAGCTGGTTGGGACAATAATTAAGTATACTGTCCCCTGAACTCCTAGTTCGGCCGAGCGTCGGGCGGTTCTCCGCCGTTGCAGGTCGACAACGCCTGGTAGGTGCTCAGCGCGATGCTCTCCCCGACGAAGCGGACGCTGCCGTCGGCTAGCAGCGCCTCGGCACCGCCCGGATGATAGCTGCCCATCGGCAGGTGGTTGAACGGGATGTGATCGGCCGCGCGCTGTACCGGCGAGTTGATCGGGTAGACGGCGACCTTGAAGACGTAGGACGAGGCACTCGTGCTGTCCGCGCCGAGAATCCACGGGCGGACGTTTCCCGGGTAGCCGCTCCACTTGCCCGTTTCGTCATGCTGGATGAACTCGGTCATGGCCAGCGTGTTGCTCAGGCCGTCCCGCACGTCGGCGGCGCGGCGCACGAACTCCCAGCCGAACATGCCGTTATGGGGGATGTCGCCGCCAGCGCTGGCAAACGTTTCCTCGCCTTCACGCAACACGCCGCCCATGGCCTGGTAGGTCGTCATCGCGCCGACCTTGAGCGGATGCGGATCGGTCTCGACCACTGCCGGGCCTGGATAGCTGGGGCAAACGTAGACGTCCACCCTCGTGTAGCGGTGCGGCTCGACCGCCGTGTTTCCGTCCAGGTCGAGTTCGTCGAAGATGTTGCCCAGTTCAAGGTAGGGAAGAATGTGCGTGAAAAGCCCATGCTCGGCCATGCCGGGGCTGCCGGGAGGGAAGTATTCGCGGTGCTGGGCCATGTAGTTGTGCATGGCCAGGCCGATCTGCTTCAGGTTGTTGGCGCACTGCATCCGCCGGGCGGCCTCCCGGGCACTTTGCACCGCGGGCAAAAGCAGGGCGATTAGAATCCCGATGATCGTAATCACGACCAGCAGTTCGACGAGCGTGAATCCGCTCCGCCCCTCGCGGACCGCCGCTTGTCGTCCCGGGAAGATATTGGGCGTGTGCGATTCGCGCTCCATCTAGCGACGTCTCCTCCAGCGCCACGCGAGCAGTCCAACCACGCCGAGGCCCAGCAGTGCCAACGAAGTCGGCTCGGGTATCACTTGCTGGCCCACGGTGAAGCTGACGATCAACTCGGGCCGCCGGTCGGTCGTTGAGTACTCATTACTGCAGAAGTAGGCAGTCTTTGCATCCAAGCTCTCGTCGTCGTCCACGAGGATGAGACGCAGAGTATGGTCCACGGAGCCTAGTGCGTCGGAGACCGCCGCGCGGAAAGCCACCGTATCGGAGAAGACCACATCAACGCCGGCAGCCTGCGGGATCGCCACATTGGTCAGGAACGTTCCGAGCGTGCCCCCGGGTGTCCCGTCAAGGCCGCCTCCGTCCGGATTGTTCCATGTGGAGGATTCTTCTATCAGGTTGTAACCGTATTGACGAACGTCCACGGCAATGCTTTTATACCCAATCTTGAGCGTGTTCATCACCAGTTGCACACTGTCAATTGTCAGCGGCTGCCCATCGGCCTGCGTGTCGATCTCCGACAAATCGAACTCTAATAAGGGGCGGACGTGATCTCCAGGAGGCTCGTCGGCCTGGAGGCTGCCGACGATCAACTCGTCGGGCCTCGTGTTGTTTAACACCTCGGTCGGCTTGCTTCTCCACACGAACGTAGCGTCGGCCTTGTAGCCAGTGGTGGGCGAGACGTCTTCCTGGAAGCTAATCATCCCGGCCTTCGCCGGAGAAGTCGGCCCCACAAGGCCCACCCCCAGCAATAACACGGCAACAACAACCTGCGGCGACGTGTTAATGACACGCCCTTCCTTCTGAAAACGGTGCTGTAACATTGTTCATCCCTTTCCAGTCTGCAAGGTTTCCCGAACCAAGATCGCTTTCGCGCCTCGGCCTGGGTGTGAATCCAGGCCAGCCCCTACGGTCGATCCTATAAGCTGCACTCTAACAAGGCTGGAAGCCTGAATCAAGAAAACTGGCCTCTTTTGCGAAAACCGGCCTTGGGGTTCCGATTTGCGCAACTGTTGACGGGTAGTCGGGGACTGGTCCATTTTTCGGCCGCGCCACGAAAGGGGACAGGTCCATGTTTTCGGCTTGCACTTCCAGCGAAATGGACAATCAACCGGCCGAAAAATGGACCAGTCCCCGGCGTATCGCCATCTGGTTCTGCGGGCTGTGCGGATGGTGCGGCCGGGGCAAGGGGGGGTGTTGTGATTTATCAACGCGACTGGTTGAGAAAAGCCCTCATGTTGCCAAAACGCATGGTACTTTTCCAATAGTCGGTAATGTAATACTGCGCATGTCTGGAGCGGCAACCTCGACGGCCGGGAGACAGGCCATGAGGTCTGAAAGAACTCATATTTGCTTGAAGCGGCTCGTGGTACTGCTATGTACCGCGGCGGTCTGCGGCTGCGCCAACATGCGAATGCCCCGGATCGACCCGACCGGCGAGAGCCTTTTCATCCACGATTCGGCTCCGGCCGCTTACCCGTATGGGGGCAGCACGTACGATCCGTACTATGCGGCGCCGGCCTATTCGAGTTCGACGCCCAGCTCCTACGGCACCCCCGCCCCGAACTTCGAGGAAGTTCCCGGCCGGATGCGTTGGGGCGACAACGTCTGCACGACCCTCTCTCCCAGCCGCACCATTGCCCCGGTCGGAACCGAAGTGATACTGCTGGCCGGCGTGGTCGACGTGGAAGGCTTCCTTCGCACCAACCAGCGCGTGGAATGGACCCTGGCGCCCAACGGCGTGGGGCATTTCGTCGATCTGGATAAACAGAGTTGGGTCGACCTGCTCCTTTGGGATTTCACTCGACCCAGGAAGCTCAGCGACAACTACGCCATTACCAGCACGTCGCGGTCGTATCTGCGGCTGACTTGCGGAACGCCGACCGCCAACGACGACGTCTCCGTGCTCCGCGGCCAGACTTGGGTGAGCGTAACCTCGGCCAGCGAAGGCACCAGCCTGGTGACCGCCTGGGCACCCAGCGTGTACGGCTGGGACCGCCGCAAACAGGTGGCCACCATCCATTGGGTCGATGCCCAGTGGCGGCTGCCGCCTCCGGCAATCAACCCGGCCGGAACCAGCCATACCTTCACCAGCACCGTCACCCGGCACACCGACGGGTCGCCCTGCGTGGGCTGGCTGGTACGCTACGAGATCGCCGGTGGGCCGGCCGCCGGCTTCGCGCCCGACGGCGCGCAAACGGTCGAAGTGCCCACCGACGAGACCGGGCAGGCCAGCGTGGAAATCTTCCAGAAGCAACCCGCCTCGGGCACTAACCGGGTAATGATCCAGGTGATCCGGCCGGCCACGCTCGACAGTTCCGCCGGCAAGCGGCTTGTGGTCGGAAGCGGCAGCACCACGAAAACCTGGACCTCGCCCGAACTATCGATCAGAAAGACCGGACCGGCCGTGGCCGGCGTGGGTGCCGCGATAGCCTATCGCATAGAAGTGACCAACCCGGGCGACCTGCCCACCAGCGACGTGGTTGTCAGCGACGAATTGCCCAGCGGGCTGGATTACGTTAGCAGCAACCCGGCCGCCACCCAAAGCGGCCGGCAGCTCACCTGGCGGCTCGGTACGCTGACTGCTCGGCAAACTCGGGTTCTGGAGGTCAATTTCCGCACCGCTCAACAAGGCAGCATGACCAGTTGCGCCGAGGCAACCGCCGCCGGCGGACTTCGCGCCCGCGATTGCGTAACCACCACGGTGGGCGCCGCCACGGTGGAGGTCAGCGCCAGCGGGCCCGATCAGGCAAAGGTCGGCGACCGGGTGACTTTCGAGATATCCGTGACCAACCGGGGCCAGGCCACGGCGACCGGCTTGAAAATCAAGGACACCTTCGATACGGGCCTTCAACACGCCAGCGCTCCAAGTCCCATCGATCGGCGCTTGGGCGACCTGGCGCCCGGCCAGTCGTTGCGGATTTCGGTCGACTTCCGCGTGACCCAGTCGGGCCGGCTCTGCCAGCAAATAGACGTGAAGGACGCCAGCCGCGTCGTGGCCACAACCCGGGCCTGCTTGACCGCCACCCAGGCGACGACACCCAGCCAGCCCGTCCCCCAGCCGGGACCGGCGGGTCGGGCGGTCATGTCGGTTCGCAAGACGGGGCCCTTCTCGCAAAGCGTCGGAGATACGGCCGAGTTCGCCGTTACGATCACCAACACGGGCACCCAGACGCTGACGAACCTCAAGGTTACCGATTCGTACGACAAGAGTCTCACGCCGAAAATGGCTACCGATGGCCACGAGGATAATGCCGACAAGCAGACGCTCGTCTGGATAATCGGAAGCCTCCCGGCCGGCAAAACGGAAACGCTCGAAGTCCATTGCCTTTGTGCCGAAGAGGCCTTGCGGGCCTGTGGCCGCGTGAAGGTTACCTGCGACCAGGGCCTGACGGAGGAGAAGGAAGCCTGCCTGAGCATCCGCGAGGGAGCCTCGTCGTCGCCGGCCTTGCCGTCCATCTCGAACCTCACCATGAAGGTGGCCGATCGGGGCGACGCGATCAGGGTCGACAAGGAAACGACCTACGAGGTCCGCGTTACAAACAACGGCCGCATCTCGGACAGGCGAGTGACGCTGGTGGTGACCGTGCCGACCGAGATGATGCCCGTGCCGTTGGGTACGAGCGGGCCGGCAAAGTTCGACATCAGCGGGCAGAATGTCCGCTTCGAGCCGGTGGCCGAAATTCGCAACGGCGAAACGCTCCTCTACCGGATCCGCGTCCGCGCCCGACAGCCGGGTAAAGTCCAGTTCCGCGCTCAGTTGACCAGCCAGAATGCCCAGCAGGCAATGATCGTCGAAGAGGGGACGGAGATACTGGCCCAGTAACGCGGGTGCCGGATGGCAATATGCCCGGATATGTGATTCTCACACACGATAGTCCCGGCGGAACGCATTGGGATTTCATGCTCGAGTTGGGCGATATCCTGGCGACCTGGGCGCTGGAGGAGCCGCCCGAGTCGGGCCGGCCAATTCGCGCCGAGGCCCTGCCCGACCACCGGACCGCGTACCTCGAATACGAAGGCCCCATCTCCGGCAACCGCGGCTCGGTCACCCAATGGGATCGCGGAACCTACCGGCTCCAGCAGCACGATGAACATCGCCTCGTAGCGACCCTCTCCGGCCACAAGCTCTCCGGCAGCGTCACCCTGGAGCGGGCCGACGCCGACCCTCATCGCTGGACGTTCTCCTTCCGGCCGAATTAATCGGCCGCGTCAGTTTGCTGATGACGCGACCGTTCCGATATTGGTGACACTTTAGCCAAGTGAAGTGGCGTTTGTAACTGGAGGGCCGTTTACGGCCCGTTCCGCCGGAGGCGGTATTAGGCCCGGCATTTATGCCGGGTTGAGCTGATTGCCACACACGCCCCATTCCCGCGCCGCCAGCCGCCTTCGGCGGTTGGCGGCGCCGGAATGGAAAACACAATCGAGGATACCGTGCCTCGCAAACCCGTGCTAAAGCACGGGCCTAATACCGCCTGCGGTGGAAACGCCCATGAATGGGCGTAATACGGAACATTGCGCGAAGACTACTTCACTTGGCTAAAGTGTTACCGATACTGTAATTCCTCCAAAACTCCGCAACCGGGCCTTGACCCAACGGCAGTTATGGGGGACACCTTTAGTTCTGTTTGACCTTCACCAGCCGGTTGCGATGGTCCCACTCGTACTCCGTCAGAGAATCGTCCGTCGAAATCCGCGTCCGCGTGACCCGGTTGCCCTCGTCGTAAGTGTAGTTGAACGTGCAGTCGGACACGAGCCGGTCGCTGTCGTCGTCGGTCGAGTAGGTTGCCGTTGGCGTCGTAGTCCTCGTCGGTTTGGTTGAGGTAATCGGCGTCGGTGAGTTGGTTGGGACAATAATTAAGTATACTGTCCCCGGAACTCGTGTCCCGGAACTCGTCGTTACTATCTTTCAGCCAACTCCCAACCCAATTACAATAGAATCTTTAAACCCCGAGCGCTGTGTTTTATGACCGATAGGCGCTGTACTATTGGACCGGTGTTTACACCGAGGAGCAATACGTGAGACTGAAGGCCGGACAACTAGCAGCGATTGAGTATATCAATCAGTACGCTTCATCACGCGTGGCTATGGCTCGGCCCACAATAGACCAAATCTTGGCAATGTCGAATGTTGCCAGGAAGGACCTTGACGATGCCGTTTCAGCAATCCGCGGCCATGCACGAGTTGGCCTGCATTTTCATCCGGATCGACTAGACGAGAAGATGAACAGAGTTGCGGAATCTCTGATATCCGACGGGGTCTATAAGAGCCAGTTTGAGACTTTTCTCTCCAGTGGTAAACTGTCGCCGGAAAAAGGTGGGCCGAGGGATACATGGGAGAATGACCTGTTTGGGAATGCATACAGCGGAGCAGATATTCTGCCTGCAGATCGTCCGAAATACGGTGCCTTGGATTTGATGGGCCTTCCGGATGGGCCTTGCCCGCGTTTTGGCTCCTGTTGCTTTCTCCTAAACCCCAGTGTCCTGAGTCGTTGCACGTTTACATACATGGATTCGTATCGGAATCCTCCTGAGAAGGGAACTATCAGCGTAGCGGACGGCATTCTCGCCGCCCTGCTAACTGAGTCGTTCGAGCGGGGGTTTGCACTTGGGATGCAAGGCATGCGACCACCTCAACTTATCAATCACTTGAGAACCACGCTTCAGGTGCCTTTTAGGGATCCCGCCGGCTTCCAACCTTCGCGGAATCTGGACCACTATATTGAGGCCCAAGTTCACGGCGAAGTCCGATTACTTGATGACGTCGATATCCTAATAGCCGATCCATCCTTCAGGGGAACCAGTACAGGAAGTGACCTGGAGAGGCTCTGCAAGGCATACGACATAGGCCTTTACTGGCACTGTGGGTTTGTTCTGAACGTGAAAGACATTCCAATTGATTTTCGTGGACCGGAGATGCCTGCTTTTGGCCGACACGCAGCTGAAGATGGTCGGCTTGACGCACACATAATCGGTTGTGCAGCCGCAGACCTCAAGCGTAACCCAGCCAATTGGCAGGAATTTGGGGAGCCTGCGTATGCTCTTCAATCTCTGAAGCTGCTTTGGCATATACTGGTGAAGTTTGGGAAACCAAATGTCAATCAACCAGCATAACCAGCTCCTACAGGAGACGTCCTAAAGGCCGCGCCTGAGGAGCTACGTTGGCGGCCATCCCATCAAACCACCGTATTGTGACATAGCGCCTCCTCTTGGGTTGCCCGGCGTGATGTTTGCCGGTTGATCGCCACCACCGCCCAGTAGCCGACGACTAGCCGTTGCTGCCTCCGGCATCCGCCTCGATCAACAGGCGGCGGGCCTTCAGGTACAGTCGGCGAGACGAATTAAAGGTGTCCGGTACTTTTATCGGGGCTTCGAATCAACCAGCAAGTGGAAACTGGGGTCAGACCTTGAATAGTGAATAAGGGTCATGACGTTGCCGTCGAGTGCGAGTGCCATCTGGCTTATTCACTATTCAAGGTCTAACCCCGGCGTGGGCTGCTCGTCGGTCACGCTGTCCGCTTGATCGGAAGCGGGGAATTTCTCGGTCGAGCCGGAGAGGTATATCTCGCCCTCGCCAATCTGAATCGCTTCCACCCGCACGACATTGTCGTTCTCGTCGCGGGTCGAGGGAATCGAAAACAGGGCCACCGGGTCGCCGTCGAGTTGCCGCCACTGGAGCTTAAGTTCGAGTCGCTTGGCTATCTCCCCGACGCGATCGAGAATCCAATCCAT